>JBAWVV010000465.1:0-3385 GCA_037147115.1 Planctomycetia bacterium
CCCCCTCCCCGTCGCCCCTCAGCCGCACCACGTCGCCATCCTCGTCGAAGAGCCCGGTGGACGCGGCGGCCCGCCATTCGGGCAGGGCCAGCGGGAGCACGCGCCACGCCTGGCGCTTGCCGACCCGGATCCGGAGCTCGCGCGTCTGTGCCTCGCGGCTAGCCCCGGCCTCGGCGAGCGGGAGATGGCTGCGGTAGGCGAGCCGACCGGGCCGCCCCGCGGCCGGAAGGCAGGCGCCGGCGTCGGTGATCGAATCGGTGAGGACGAGGACCCGGTCGCGCGGCAGAAGGACGATCTGCCGCTCCGCCTGAAGTCCCCCGGGGAGCGGCGCCACGATCTCCAGGAACGACGCTTTCGCGTCCGACTCGAAACAGCAGACGGTCCAGGGGCCGGTGGGGAGCAGCGGCACCCCGTCGGCATCCACCGACCAGCCCCACTCGCCGGTGACGACGAGCCGGTCGCCGACAGCGATCTCGAGGTGATGGCGCGGGGCGCTGAAGTCGAGAAGGAGACGGACCGCCCCCCGCCCCCAGTCGGTGCGGAGGACTGCCACGGTTCCCCCTTCACAGAGACTGTCGCGGGGAATCATCTTCCCCGTCGGGGCGGCGTGCCGGTGCCCCTTCACGGCCGCCGCCGTGCGGCACAGCGGCGGGCTATCGGCCGCGGCGAAGATCGTCAGGAGCGGGGAGGGATCGAGGGCCTCGGGACCACCGCGCCCCGGCACGCGGCCGCGGTCGCCAAGGAGGCGGAGTGCCGCGACGCAGCTCCCCTTCCAGCGGGCTTCGGTGGCTTCGTCCCAGGGAACGCCGCAGCCGCTCACCACCGCAGCCGTCCGGGCGCGCGTCCAAGCCAGAACGCGGGCCACGAAGGCCAGTGCCGGCCCCGCTTTCGGCGCCCCGTCGACCGCCGTCACCGCGGCGAGATCGGCGGCGAGGAGACTTCCGATGTCCTCCAGCGCCATTCCCTCGGGAAGACGGGAGAAGAGCCCGAGGAGCGTGAGCAGCAACGGTGCCGGGGCGAGATCCCCACCCCGCACGCTGTGCCCGGCGGCTTCCCCTTCCGTGGCGAGCCGTGCAACGAATCCGGCCACGGCGGGGCGCTTCGAGCGCAGCAGCCAGGCAAGGCCCCAGGCGGCCCCCTCGTCGAGGGCCCAGCGTTCGGCCGTGTCCGGCCCCAGCGCCGCCCGATCGAGGCAGCGAGTCAGCGCGGCCGCCACGGCGTCGGTCCCCTTCCCACCCCGGCGGCCAGCGGCCACTTCCTTCGCGAGATCCTCGAGGAGTGCGACTTCCGGGGCATCGTGCGGCTGGATCGCCCTGGCGATCCGTTCGACTTGGGCCGCCACGTCGCGGCGCCCCAACCGCCTCCCGCCCTGGCCTGCCGCGGGCTCCTGCTCGGCCTCGGTCGGCGGCGCGTGGATCGTCACGACCTGCGGCGGCGACTCGTGGCCGGCGGCGGCGCGCTCCTCCCCGCTTCCCCCCGCCCCAGCCCGTTTCCGCTTCGTCTTCCCACCGCTTGCCATGGCATTCCCCGCGCGTCGAGTGTGTCGATGGTCCGTTCCCACTTTCCGTGCCCCGGCAGCGCCTCGCGACCAGCAGCGGAGCATCGGCTCACCGACGTCGTACCCCCGGGTGTGGCGCGGTATGGTAGCGGAGCGACCACCCTGCATTCCACGGGTCACTTCCGATGCCTCACTCCGGCGATTTCGCGGCGTTGATCTCCTCCACCGGGCGCCACCGTGGGGCCGCGAGCCGATGGCAAAGCCCCGCGGCGGGAGTCGCACGGGCCGCGTTCACCGCGGGCTTGGTGTTCGCGGCGGGTGCCAGCGCGCGGGCCGATGATCCTGCCCCGTCCGACGCCGCGTCGACGGCCGTTGCCCAGGAGGATCGCCACCCCGAGCTGCGCCGACTGTCGCCGACGGAGGAGGTGTGGATCGACCGGGAACGGGGGGAGGTGGTGGTGGGGGGACGCGTGGCGCTCGACGACGGGCTGCTCGAGTTCTTTGCCTGCCCCAAGGGAACGAAGGAACACGAATCGGTCGTGGCCGTGGCGGCCAGCGCCCGGCTCGTCCATGCGGCGCTGTTGGCGGTCGGACTCGAGCCGGGGAAGCCGGTGTCGTTTGATCCGGAGTACCGGCCGGCGACGGGCCCGCGGATCAGGGTAACGATGCGCTGGACCAACGCCGACGGGGCCGTTGAGGAAGCCGATGCCCGGGGCTGGATCCGCAACACCCGGACCGGAAAGGCCCTCGAGACCGACTGGGTGTTTGCCGGCAGCGCGTTTTGGATCGATCCCGCCGACGGCCGCGAGTATTACCAAGCTGACGGCGGCGATCTTCTCTGCGTCTCCAACTTTCCCACCGCCACGCTCGATCTCCCCATCGAAAGCTCCCAGTCGAACGAAGCGCTCCTCTTCGAGGTCTTCAAGGAGCGCGTGCCGAAGCGGGAGACGCCGGTGGAGATGATCCTCTCGGCGGCCGAGTGAGCCGCCGGGAGAACGTCAGCCGACCCGACAATGCTCGAGGATCCGCGCCGCGTCGGCGACGTATCCGACATAAAACGGCCCGAACTCCGCATAGCGGGCGCTGGCCTCGTCGAAGCGCATCGTGTAGACGATCTCCTTGAGAAAGTCGGGATGGCGGGCCCACAGCGTCACGCCCCACTCCCAGTCGTCGAGGCCGACGCTGACGGTGATCAGCTGCGTGACGCGGCCGCCGAACGTCATTCCCGATCGTCCGTGCTCGGCCATCAGCCGGCTCCGTTCTGAAAACGGCAGCGTGAACCAGTTCTCCCCCACCTTCCGCTTCTTGTTCATCGGATAGAAGCAAGCGTTGGGCCACGGCGGAAGCTCCGGCTCGATCCGCGACTTCCGCATCGCCCCTTCGCGGGCGGCATAGCCCTGGACCTTCGCCCGGTAGGTGGGGCTGTCGGCCGTCTCCCCCTCAACCAGCAGGCGCTGAGCGAATTGCTCGACGCTCGGGACATACTCGCTGACCTCGGTGAGCGACACGAACGAGTAGCCCGGCACGAGGGCGGGCCCGAGCGGCCCGGCGAGGAGCCGCTGGTGGAGCCCGTCGATGACGAGCGGATCGGGGTCGGTCGCCATGACGGCGAAGTCGGCCTTGTGCCCCGGCACGATCCACGTCTGCAGCCGGATCGGAGCCCCGGGCGCCGCCGGATCGAGCGTGGCGACCAGCGCCCGTCGGCCCGCTTCGATCGTCGCCGCCGGCATCGTCGCTAGCTTCGCGCGGTCGAAGGAGTAGAAAAAGTGGCTGCAGTGCCAGCCCTTCTCCGGCTGAAACGACATCGTCGAACCGGCGGCGGCGTGGGCCGGGGCGCCGTACCCTCCCCCCTCGGGGCGCCCACCACCGCCGGCTGACGGGGGGCCC
>JBAWVV010000466.1:0-3366 GCA_037147115.1 Planctomycetia bacterium
GGCTCCGCACGATTGAGATCAACTCGTCGAGATCGAAGGGCTTTTGGAGATAGACATCCGTGCCGGCATCGAAGCCGCGGATCCGATCCTCGACGAGCGTCCGGGCGGTGAGCATGACCACCGGGACGTCGTTTCCCTGCAGGCGCACCGCCTCGCAGACGGCATAGCCGCTCATCCCGGGGAGCATGACGTCGAGGATGACCAGATCAAACGGCGCCGATCCGGTGGCAAGCGCCGCCAGGGCCGATTGGCCGTCGGCGGCGGTCTCGACCCCGAAGCCCTCGGCCTCGAGGTTGAACTTGATGCCTATGGCGAGGTGGTCTTCGTCCTCGACGACGAGAATGCGCGGCATGGAGTTGGCCCGGGGAAGGGAAGAAACCGGCTCATTCTACCCGGCTCGTCCCGCGTCAGCGGGCCATCACCTCCCGGCCGCGGACGGCCTTGGCGTAGCCCCGCGTCATGAACCACTCCCAGGCGTCCGACACCGTCTCGTCGAGCGACCGGAAGGCATAGCCGAGCTCGCTCTGGGCGCGGGAAAAGGAGAAGTTGTGGGGGAGCATCGACATTCGCGTCGCCGCCGAATTGACCCGCCGTTCGCGGTGGGTGAAGAGGCTTGCCAGGTCGCCGGCGAGTCCGGCCAACCGCACGATCCCCCGCGGAGCGATCCCGAGCGGCTGCATCCGCCCTGCGATCCGCGCGAACACCCGCCAGGCATCGAGATAGCTCATCGAGTGGCCGCCGAGGATGTAGCGACGGCCACTCCGCCCACGGGTCACCGCAGCGAGGATCCCGCCGGCGACGTCGCGGACATCAACGAAATCGTTCGCGCCGGGGGGGGCGAAGAGCCCCTTGCCGGCACCGACCTCGAGGAGCATCCGGCCGCTCGACGGCTTCCAGTCCCAAGGGCCGAGCATGTAGACCGGATTGACGATCACGGCGTCGAGCCCACGGGCGATCTCGTCGTGCACCCCGCGCTCGGCGTCCCGCTTCGTGACGACGTAAGGGCACTCTGGCATCACCCCCGGTGGCGTCTCCTCGTCGGCAGGCGCCCCGTCGGCCCGCAGTCCGATCGCATCGACACTCGAGACATGGATGAATCGGGCGCCGGCCCGACGGGCGGCGGCGGCCACGACCCGCGTCCCCTCGACGTTTACAGCGGCCATCTCGGCCTGATGCCGCCAGCCGCAGTGGACCATCGCGGCGGAGTGGATCACGACCCGGGCCCCGTCGACGGCCGCCTGCACCGCCCCTTCGTCCCCGAGGGATCCGTGGAGGGTCTCGACGGGGAGGCCAGCGAGGCAGCGCTGCGAGGCCTGCCGCGACCGGACAAACGCCCGCACCGATTCGCCGCGCGAGACGAGCATCCGCACGACATTGTTACCGACCAGCCCGGTCGCCCCCGTGACGAGGAAGTCGACCGGGGCGGGGCGACGGTGGAGGGAGCTTGGCTCGACGGAGCGAGAGGTGGCGGCCTGGGGGGCGGGCATGATCATGGGAGGATCGTCACCGAAAGCCAGTGGGTCACGGGCGGGTGCGGTTGATCCATCCACCGCACCCTCCTCAAGGTAGTTCGGAAAAAAACCGTGTCGACTTCGGTGCCCGGCGGTGGTGCTGACGTTGACGGATGGGAGGCCTCCCCCCGAAGATGCCCGCCCGCGTTGGGCTCGGGGGATCGGAGGCACCGATTTCCGTCCGTTCTCCGTTCCCCGGGGGCACCGTCGCCCCCGACCGGACGATTTCCCGACAGTCCAGGCTCCCGAAAGGCTATGGAGGACCCGTGGCGGAACTGACCATCCGGCCTGTGGACACCCGGTCCGAACAGAAGCGCTTCATCCGCCTTCCCTGGCGGATCTACCGCGACGATCCCTGCTGGATGCCCCCCCTGGTGATGTCCCAGGAGGAGCTGTTGAACTTCCGCCCCCATCCCTTCTACGAGCGGTCCAAGGCCCGCAGCTTCATCGCCTCGCGCGGTGGGATCGACGTGGGGAGAATCACCGGCATCGTCAATGCCGGGCATGTCGAGCGGTATGGGGAAAATCGGGGTTTTTTCGGGTTTTTCGAGTGCGATGACGACGCCGCGGCGGCCCGTGGTCTGTTCGGGGCGGCCCGCGATTGGCTCCACGCCCAGGGGATGACCTCGATCCGCGGCCCGGCCAACCCGTCGCTCAACTACGAGTGCGGCCTCCTCATCGAGGGCTTCGACACCCCACCCTTCTTCATGATGACCCACAACCGCCCGTGGTACGGCCGGCTCGTCGAGGAGAACGGCTTCGGCAAGATCGAGGACATGTACGCCTTCTGGGGTGAAACCGGGATGCTGTCATCGCTCGATGCGAAGCTCGGCTCAATGATCCAGGGGGTCAAGGAACGCTTCGGGGTCACGGTCCGTCCGCTCGACCGAAGCCGCTTCGACGAAGAGGTGCGGATGTTCCTCGACATCTACAACTCGAGCCTCGGTGGCACCTGGGGCTTCGTGCCGCTGTCTTCAGGCGAGGTGAAGCACATGGCCGAGAGCCTCAAGCACCTCATCGTGCCGGAGTTGGCAATGGTGGCCGAGGTCGGTGGCAAGCCGATCGGCACCGTCTTCTGCCTCCTCGACTACAACCCGCGGATCAAGGCGATCAACGGCCGCCTCTTCCCCTTCGGTTTCGTCCGCCTCCTCTGGAACAAGAAGGGGATCAAGCGGATGCGGGCGATCAGCACGAACGTCGTGCCGGAGTACCAGGCCTGGGGCGTGGGGCTCGTGCTCATGGGGGCGCTCGTCAAACCGGTCATCGACTGGGGGATGAAGGAAGTGGAGTTTTCCTGGGTCCTCGAGTCGAATCACCTTTCCAAGCGGACGCTTGAACGGGGTGGGGCGCTCGTGACGAAGAAATACCGGATGTACCAGGACGACCCGCCGGCCCCGGCCGCCTGACGGCGTCAGCGGCGCCCGCGCCGCCACCCGCGGCCACCGCGCTGAAGCACCGCCGCGTTCCCCGCTCCGCCGGTCCGCCCCCCTGTCGACACCGCCGGCCCGGCCGTGCCACGTTGCGGGACGTTGTAATAAGGCCATACCACCTTCCCGTCCCGCTGGTCACGCTCCCATTGCATCGAGCCGTAGTTGATGCCGGAGAGGTTGAAGCTCGAGTAGGGGTTGGGGGGATTGCGGGCCAGGGCCGGGGAGGCCGAGAAGACCAGGCCGGCCGCCGCGGCGGTCAGCAGTTGGAAGAGATGGCGACGGGACATGGCGATCCTCGTGGACTGCGTGAGGGGAAGTGACCCCCAGCGTAAGCTCCTCCCAAGACCCACGCCGAGCTTTATCCCTTGGGCCACGCTCCGACGGACGTGGGCCCACTCCGCATCGATTTGGCGGGACTGCGATGG
>JBAWVV010000467.1:0-3365 GCA_037147115.1 Planctomycetia bacterium
CAGAAGGCCTGCACGTAGGCCACGAACGCGTTCTCGGTGTCCTCGAGCTCGTGCTCGTAGAGGCGGCCGATCTCGGCGTACACGGAGGCGCGCTCGCGGCCGTGCGCGACGTTCTCGACGCGCGACAGGAGCATCTCCACGACGTCGGACCACTGACCGGTCGATTTCTTGAGCTCCTCGATCGCCGCCTGGGCGATCTCGTCCTCGGGGTCGAGATCGAGGAGGCGCCGGTAGGCGGCCTCCGCGCGATCGGGGTTCTTCGCGGAGGTCTCGAAGATGCGCGCCGCGCGGAAGAGCATCGAGCGGCGGATCTCCTTCTTGTCGATCTTGCCGACGCTCGTCCGCGGGAGGGCGTCGACGAGGCGGATCTCGGTGAGCAAGGCACGCTTGTGGATCGTGCCGTCGTCGATGAAGCGGTGGAGGTGCTTTCCTAGGTCGCGCGGCGTGACGCTGCCGGCGAAGCCATCCCGCAGAACGACCTCGGCCCACGGGCGCTCGTCCCACTTGAGATCCCGTTTGGCCACCACCGCCACCTCCTTGACCCCCTCGTGGCAGCTCAAGGCACTCTCGAGCTCCTGCGAGGAGATCCATTCGCCGCCGATCTTGATGACATCCTTGAGCCGATCGGTGATCCGGATATAGCCGTCGCGGTCGAGGGAGGCGATGTCGCCGGTGTGGAGCCAGCCACCGTGCCACAGATCACGGCTGCGAGCCTCGTCGCGGTAGTAGCCCTGCGTGAGCCACGGGCAGCGAAGGACGAGCTCCCCCACCTGCGGCGTATCTGCCGGGAGGAGCGCGTCGTGCCCCCAGATCCGCGCCTCGACCAACGGAAAGGGGAAGCCGGTGCGGCAGAGGACGTCGAGCTGCGTCGCGCCATCGGCGTCGGCATGCTCAGGCTTCCAGTGGGGCGCCGCCACGATCGGACAGGTCTCCGACATCCCGTAGCCCCCCATGATGCGGATGCCGCGGGCCTGGGCCTCGGCGGCGAGTCCCTTGGGGAGCGGGGCCCCGCCGATCACGAGCTTGAGGCCGCTGTAGTCGATGCCGGCGACCGCGGGGTGATGGAGGAGCATCTGGAGGAGCGTCGGCACGCAGTGGGAAAACGTGATCGAGTGCCGCTGGATCAATTCCGCCAGCCGCTGCGGTTCGTATTTGCCGGGATAAACCTGCTTCAGCCCGAGCATCGTTGCCAAGTAGGGGATTCCCCAGGCATGGACATGAAACATCGGCGTCAGCGGGAGATAGGCATCCTCGGAGTGGATGCCGACGGGTTGCTGATGGGCGGCGAAGGTGGCGCCAGCGGCGAGCGTGTGGAGGACAATCTGCCGGTGGGTGAAGTACACCCCCTTCGGATCGCCGGTGGTGCCGGTGGTGTAGAAGAGGGTGGCGACGGTGTTCTCGTCGAGGTCGGGCCAGTCGTAGCCGCCAGCCACGTCGGCTGCCCGCGTTTCGAGGAGCGCCTCGTAGTCGCCGGCAAGGGGGAGCGTCGTCTCCGGCGGCAGACCATCGTCGGAGAGCGACGCCCACGCCCGCACGTCGGGGAGGCTCGCGGCGAGCCCTTCGGCGACGGTGAGGAAATCGGGGTGGAAGAGGAGCACCGAGTCGCCGGCATGGCGGATCGTCCAGCCCATCTGTTCCGGCGTGAGGCGGACATTGACGGTGTGCAGCACCGCCCCGAGCATCGGCACCGCGAAGAACAGCTCGAGGTACCGATGGCTGTCCCAGTCCATCACCCCGACCCGGTCCCCTGGCTTCACCCCCAAGTGCACGAGCATCGCCGCGGCCCGGTCGATGCGGGCGAAGAACTCGGCGTAGTCGTGCTCCCGCAGATCGCGGTACGTGATCGTCTGGCGCGGCGCCCAGGCGCGGGCCCGCGTGAGCAGGTCGCGGATGAGAAGCTGCTGGACGGGGGGGACGACCCACGGCTTGCCGATGGCGGGAGTGGTCATGGTGTCGACTCGACTCGGTAGGGCTCGTGCGGGAATGACAGTCAGGGCGCGTCCCCGGCACGGATCCAAGCCTCATTGAAGGCGGCGTGCTTCATCGACTTCCCCCCGGAGACAAAATAACTGTACACGGCGTGGATCGTTCCGTCGGCCCCCTCGATGACCGCCGGATAGTGATACTGACCCTCGGCGTGACGCTCGAGATGTCGGAGATGGGGCCAGGTCGCCCCCTCGTCCTCCGAAAGGCTCACCGCGAGGCTCGCCCGCCCCTCGACCGTGTCGTTGTGGACCATCACCCAGTGGCCGTTGGCGAGGCGCACGGCGTCGAGCCCCGATCCCGGATTGGCAAGCTCGAGCGTTCCCACCTCTCCCCAGGTCGCGCCGCCGTCGGCCGATTCGCAGGTGCGGATCCGCTCAAGGGGGCCATTCTCGCGCATGTAGGCGACGAGCGAACCGTCGCGCCGCTCGAGGACCGCGGGCTGGATGTTGCCGAAGCCGATGAGGGGCTGGCTCGCACGCCAGGTGCGGCCGCCATCGTCGGAGAGGGCCATCAGCGAGAACGAGTAGGTGTCGCTGTAGAGCGGGAGAACGATCCGACCGCTCTCCAGCTGCGTCGGCTTGCAGCGCGGCTGCCACCCGAGACGCTGGGCGAGCTTGTTGCTTAAAGAAGCTTCGATCTCCGCAAAGAACGCCTCGGCGCGCGGCCGGTCCGCAGCCGGCATCGATTCGAGCCGCTCCCTGGCCAGCTCCCGGGCCCGGTGCTGGAAGTCGTCGGGCTTGAGCCAGATCACCCCCTGCCAGTCCCAGGTCGGGGCGCCGGCGTTTTGGTATTCGTGCGAGGTGCGGTAATTGGTCAGCGCCGAGCCCCACTCGTTGTCGAGGATGATCGGCCAAAAGAGCCAGAGCTGCTTCGAGGCATCAAGGAACAGGCAGGTGTTGCCGTCGGGAAAGCCGGCGTTGTCGGCGAGCGTGAATGGCTCGCTCCACGTCTTTGCCCCCTTTGCCAACCGGGCACCGAGCACCACGACATCATCGGCCTTCCGCTCGCCAGAGCCGCGATACCAGGAGACGAGGAGTTGGCCGTCGGGGAGCTCGACGATCCCAGGCGCATGGTTGTGCTGGGCGTCGAGCGGAAAGACGAGCTCGGCCCGGTGGTGCGGCGGCTCGGCTGCCAGAGTGCTCCCCACCGACGCCAGCAGGAGCAGAACCATCGTGACAACGAGGTGCGGGCGCAGGGGCATGGTGGTGGGATCCGCGGACATGGACACGTGTGGATCGGGGCATGCTCCGGCTGGAGACGCTTCCGGGATGGCCCGCTCGGCGGGAATGCTAGAAGGCTATGGATAAAGTGCCGGCCCGACCGCAGGAGGCGGTCGCGAGTGCGTAGCACTCGAGAAAACCGGAGGTTTTCCAAGTGGA
>JBAWVV010000468.1:0-3352 GCA_037147115.1 Planctomycetia bacterium
GCTTCATGCATGGCAACCCTCCCCTGGGCTCGGCTTGGGACCACCCCGTCTCACCCCGCGGCTGGCGGTTCGATGGCGGGGATCGTCGCGGCGGACGTGGCGGCCGACTTCCGGACGCGACGGCGCGGGGCCTTGGGGATCGCCCACTCCTTCGTGAGGCATTCGAACACCTCGGGTGTCTCGTAGCGGATGACGTCGTTCCCCTCGGGCATCGGACCGACGAGGGAACGGAATACCGGCGCGCCGCGCAGTTCGAGGTCGGTGCTGCAGTCGTCGATGCCGACTTGCACATGCGTCTGGAGGATCGTCTCCGGGGAGTCGAAGTCGCGGATCAGCAGTTCACCGTCGACGCCCCTGGTCACGATCCGCCATGTGTTCTTCGCCATTGCCGTTGTCGCTCCTGCTGCCGCGGCGGAGTGCCGCTCCCGGCAACCCGCCGCGTTCCCCGTCGGGGAACGGCGCTGGGCTACCTGCAAAACTGATCGACCACGCGGCGGGCGGGGTCCAATCAACGCCGTCGGGGCGTTGCCGTCGGCACGCGGTGCGTTCCCGTCACGATGCCTACAGGCGGACCGGAGGTCGCTGTCACCCCGCCGGGCTGCCGGCCGCCCCCGGCACGGCCCCGACGGCGCGGGGCGACGACCGGGGAGCCCGGCCGAAATCCTCGTCGATGGCGAACCGCGCCATTCGCATCAACCGGGGGTGGTCGAGCGTCGGGCAGGGGAGGTGGCCCGCCACCGCCTCGGTGTTGGTCCGATCGAAGGTCGGATCGTTGCGAAAGTAGGAGCGGTAGACATCGAGTTGGGCCGCGAGGTTGTCGGCGATCCACTGCTCGTCGCACCGCTGGGGATCGTCCGGGGAGGCCGCGCTGGAGAACCGCTCGACGGCCTCCTGCACGAGCGTGCCGATGACAAAGTTGGAGACCGGCTCCGGGTGGGTGACGTGGAAGGTCCGGCCCCGGGCCTCCGGCCTCTGGACGCAGTGCGCGATGACCTCCGACACCCAGTCGACCGGCACGAAGTTCTTGCGGTTGGCAGGGTCGATGCCGAGGAGCCGGAGGAGGGCCGGCCCGCTCGTCGTGCCGAGGGCAACCTTCGTCTGGAGCGTGTGCCCGAGTCGCAGCACCGCGAACAGGCCATGGTAGGTGGAGGTAAATCCTGAGTGGGAATCACCGACGATGATCGAGGGGCGGTAGACGGTCGTCGTCGCCGGGCCCTCGGCAGCCCGGACCATGGCCTCGGCCTCGACTTTGCTCCGCTCGTAGTCGTTGCCAAAGTCCTGACCGACCATCAAGTCGTCCTCGGCGACGGTCCCGGTCCGCAGGCCGCAGACGTAGGCGGTGGAGACGTGATGGAGATGCTCGAGGTCGGCCGCGCGGACGACCGCGAGCATGTTGGCGACACCGGTGACGTTCGAGAGCCAGGGCTCGGCCGCGCGGTCGCTCCCCCGGAAGCTCAAGCTTGCGGCGTTGTGGAGGAGGCCGAAGCAGTGACGACCGATCCAGTCGAGATCGGCGTCGGCGAGCCCACAGCGCGGCTTGGTCAGATCACCGTTGAACACGCGGGGGCGCGGGAGCCGCTTGCCGAGCTCGTGCTCCCAGCGGGCCACGAGCCGCTCCACCCGCGCCTCGGGCGACTCCCTCCGGCTGCGACGGACCACGACCGCCAGGGGCTGGCCGTCGAGGAGGAGATCGCGGACGAGATACGAGCCGAGGAGGCCTGTGGCTCCCGTCACGAGCAGGTGGTGGCGATCCGCCGCGGGAAGATCAATCATGGATGGTCGGTGCTTCGGCTGAAGGAACCCCCGCGCGGACGATCATGCGGTGGCAGGGGAAAGAATGTAGGAGCTTCACGGAGGCTGTCGCAATCCCCCTCCTCATCCTCGGTCGAGACTCGGGCGCGGTGGAGCGTGGGGCTCGTCGCCCGGTAGAGACCTCGCCGGGCTGGCGGATGACTCGGGGAGGGAGGCCGCACAGCGGAGAATGCCGGCGTGGATCGCTCCGGCCAACCGTGCCGCGGCCTCCGGCCCGAGCGCGGGGGTGTCGGTGATCGTCGTCACGTGCAGTCGACCGTCGTAGATCACCAAACCGACGCCGAGTCGCGTTCCCGGCCTGATCGGCGGAACCCCGCGAGCGGCACTGATGCGCAGCCCTCCAGGGAGGTCGCAGCCGCCGTTGCGGGGAACGCTAGCGCGCATTCTCGGCCCGGCATTGCCGACGAAACTGACGACTGCCGTGGAGAGGGGGAGGGGGAGACGCGTCAGGAGCCACAGCAGCGGCGGACAGCGATCGATGAGGGCGAGGGTCTCGAGGAAGACGGCGGCGGCGCGGTGCTCCTGGATCCAGCGACTGGCGCTAGCGAGGGAGCGGACAAGATCGGCCGGGTCCTGGCCAGGCTCCACCGTCCGGTCGAGGAAGGCGTAGCCCATGTCGTTGCAAGCCGGCGCCCGTGTTCCCGGCGCTTTCAGGCTCGCCGGCATCGTGATCCGGATCTGGCGGGCCGGGTGCCCAGCGTCGGCGTTCCATGCCGCCACGGCCCCCATCACCGCCGCGATCGCGACGTCGTTGAGCGACGCTCCGACAGCCGCCGCGCGCTGTTTGATGGTGGCGGTCTCCTCTGGCGTGAAGCCGCAGGTGAGATACGGGAGCGGGGGGCCGGTAGGAAGCGGAGCGCGGCCGGTGCCCTCCGGTCGGGATGGCGACGGGGCGGCTGGTCCACGGGCGATCCTGGCGGGGATGAAGCCGGCGAAACGGGCGGTCGCGCCGCCGAGATCGCCACCGGACGGAGCCACGACGGGGAGTGGCGGGGCGACGTCGGAGGGGGATAAGGGTTGGGTTTCGGTGGCCGTCTTCTCCCCGTCACAGCGACGCGAGATCACCCGGGAAGGGGTCCGGAAGGGGGCCGCTTCGCTGCCGTGGTAGCGCGACCACACATCCCCGAAGAACTCGAGCCCCGCCAGCCCGTCGCAGGCTGCGTGTTGGATCATCAGCACGACTTCCCAAACCCCGCGGTCCCGCTCGAGGGCCACCATCCGGACGCCACTGGTGCGCCGGATGTCGATCGGTCGCCAGGGGAATCCTGCTTCGCCGCAGGCTGGGATGGGGGAGCCGAGGGGAAAGGCCTGGAGCTCCGGGAGGGTGTCGGGAAGGCGCCACGCCGGGCGCCACCAGGAGTCGCGGACCCGGCTACAGAGGAGCGGATGGCGCCCTGCCGCCCCCCCGAGGGCCGCCTTCAGCCGGCCGGTGTCGAGTGGCCCCTCCACGTCGCAGGCGAGGAAAAAACAGATCGGATACCCCGGGCGGCTGTCCCGCAACAGGAGTTGCTCAAGCGGGGTCAGCGCGCGGGGCGTGGAC
>JBAWVV010000469.1:0-3345 GCA_037147115.1 Planctomycetia bacterium
GTTCTGGAACGAGACGATCTCGACTTTGCTGTCCCGCAGCGCAGTCACGAACGTCTGCAGGTTCTTGATGATCTCGGTGAGATTGCCGCTCCCATTGGCCGGGATGCGGCCCACTCCCGACAGCTCGGTGATCGTCTGATGAAGCTTGTCACCGTTACCGTCCAGGGCATTGGCGGCACTGTCGATGAATCTACCCAACGACGTGGTCGACATCTGGCTGTTTGGACCCAATTCTGTTGCCAGCCTGGTTAATTGGGTCTTCACCTCGTCCCACTCGACCGGAACGGCCGTGCGACCGACCGGAATCACAGCCTGGTCGGGCATCGTCGGCCCGCTCGATCGGTAGGCCGGTGCGAGTTGTACGTACCGGGCGGCAATGAGGTTCTGGGCGACGATGACCGCTTTTGCGTCGGCCGGTACCGGCACATCGCGATCGACGTGCAGGGTCATCTTCGCCTCAGCACCCTGCGGTTCAATGTTCGTGATCGTTCCGACCTTGACGCCCGAAACCCGGACCTCGTCGCCGGGATAGATCGCCGTCGCGTTGGCGAAGTAGGCGAAGACGGTCTTCGGCGCGAAGACGGTCTGCCGGATCAGGACCGCGGCGCCGGCGACGAGCAGCACGACGAGCAGGCCGGCGGTGGCTATTCGAGTTCGCGACATCACTGCCCCCACCGTTCCTGCGGCTGGGGAATCCCGTTGTACGGGAACGGTATTTCCGCGCGCGGTCCGGCGTTGTCCGGCGGCTGGCCCGCGTCGACCCCGCGGCGGAAGCCCAAGGCATAGTCGAAGAACGGCTGCAATATCTGGGCCGGACTGAGGTTGGGTTCGTAGGCGTTGTAGTAGTAGCCGTTGGCTACCGCCTCGGCCTGGGTGATCTCGAACTTGGCAAGCCCCGGAAGTGCCTTACCGATGACATCACGGTCTTTCTCCAGCATCGCGGTCACACTGTTGAGCCGTTCCAGGGCCGGAGCGAGCTGTTTTTCGTTGTCGGCGACCAGGCCCGACAATTGCTTGGCCACCGCGGAGGTATTGGCCAGCAGCGAGGCGATGGCGCCTCGCCGGTCTGCCAGTACAGCCAACAGGTGATTGGCGTTGAGAATCAATGTGTTGACCTGCTGGCTGCGTTGGGACAGGATTCCGGTCACATCGCTGGTGCTCTTCAGCAGTTGGGTCAGAGTGTCGTTGCGGCCGTTGAGGCTTCGCGACAGTCGACTCAGACCATCGAATGTCGGCCCCAGCTGCGGGGCTATCTGATCGATGGTTTGCGAGAGCGTGTCCAGTGACTGGTTGACGCTCGCGGTGTCGGTGCCGGCCGTGTTGGTGGTCAAATCACTCACGGCTTCTGACAACGAGTAGGGCGACGAGGTGCGCGCGACCGGAATCACGTCGGTGGATCTCAGCGTCCCGGAGCCCGCCGAATCCAGCGTGAGGACCCGCTCCCCCAGCAGCGTGCCGGTGCGGATATGCGCAGCGGTGTCAGCGCCGAGTTGTACGGCGCTGTTGGTCGTGAAGGTGACCAGCGCGTCGCCATTGCGCAACGCCACGTTCTTCACGGTTCCGATTTTGATGCCCGAGACGGTGACGTCGTTTCCCGCGGCGAGGCCACCAGCTTCGGAGAACAGCGCCTGGTGACGAATGGACGTCGCCAACGAGCCCAGCCGCTCGGGGGCCAGTCCGATAATGATCACCAGCACGATGAGGACGAGGCCGATGAAGCCGGACCGCATGAGTTTGGATCCGCGGTATCTAATCATCAGGGTTCAGCGCACCTCCCCGTCGTCTGCTTGATGAAGGGCAACACCACGGTGCGACCCTGAAGGTCGCTGGCCCGGAATGAGATGCCGCAGATGTAATAGTTGATGAAGGAACCGTAGGAGCCGAGCCGGACCAGTTTGCGATAGTTGCTGGGCAGCCGCTGGATCTGAGCATCCAGTCGTTCCTTGTCCTGGTCGAGCAGCGGCGCCAGCCGGTTCAGTTCACCAACAGTTCCGGCCAGCGGTGCTCGGACAGTGCTCAGCAGTTCGGTCAGTGACGCGGTCCCGTTGTCCAGGGCGGTGATGGCGGTGCCGATCGGGTCGCGGTCGGCGGCCAGTCCGCTGATCAGACGCTCCAGTTGGTCAATGGTGGCGGAGAACTGGGCACCGTCGTTCGACAGGACTCCCACCACGGTGTTGAGGTTGTCGATCAGTTGCTCGACGACTGCGCTGTTGTCGGCCACGGCGGCGCTGAACGATGATGTTCTGGATAACAGCGACTGCAGCGTGTCGCCCTCACCCTGGAAGATGCCAATCAGTGACGAGGTCAGTTGATTGACATCCTTCGGATTCAACCCCTGAATGACGGGTTTGAGGCCGCCCAGCAAGAGGTCGAGGTCCAAAGCCGGCCTGGTTCGGTCCACCGGAATTTGCGATCCTGGCGCCATGACCCTTGCCGACCCCGGGCCGTCGGCCAGTTCCAGGAAGCGGTCACCCACCAGGTTCAGGTAGCGCACCGCGGCGGTGGTTCCGTTCGTCAACACGAATTTGCGATCGGCGTCGAAGCTCACCAGCACCGTCTTGTCCGGTTGCAATGCGACACCGTTGACAGTGCCCACCCGGAGTCCGGCCACCCGGACGGTGTCCCCGGACTTCAGCCGGGACGCGTCGGCGAACACCGCCGAGTACCCGTTCGCCGATCCGTTGCGGTACTGACCGAAGATCATGAACAGGAACACCGTCAAGATGATCATGACGACGGCGAAGGCCAGCACCTTGATCAGGGTCGCACTGCGAGACCACGTCATCCGGGCTCGCCCATCTGCACCGAATTGCGGGGCGGTCCGTCCACCGGACCGAACAGCGCCTGTTTGAGACCGTCGGAGTTGAGCAGAATCCCTTCATTGCCGTAGACAGCCGGGTTGGTGCCGTTGTCGCTCACCACGTAGGGAGGCCGCGTCTCATAGGGCACTCGCGGTAGATCGTGGCACTGCGGACCACCCTTTGCCGCGACCTTGGGCAGGTTCGAGGGATACCGGTAGCGTTCCACCCCCATGGTCAGACCGGTCGACACCAGAACACCGGGAAGCGGCAACGGCGGATTGTGGCTCAGGATGGCCAATCCGCCGAGTCCGCAGTTGAGTGCCTCGTGATACCGGTTGAGCAGGTCGGTGGTCGGAACCAGCAGACCCAGCATGTCGGTCAGCGCCTGCCGATTGCCGCCGATCACCTCCTGTCCCAGATCGGCCAGGCCGAGCGCGCTGAGTAGCAACGCATCCAGATTCTGCTGCTCTTGGACAATGGTTGTGCTCAATCGGGTCGAGTTATCCAGGATCTTGGTCAGGTCCGGCGCGGCGTCGGCGTAGGC
>JBAWVV010000470.1:0-3331 GCA_037147115.1 Planctomycetia bacterium
GGGGGGGGGAGAGGGCCACGAACGGGCGGGGTGAAAGCGCGGCTGGCGTGGCGTCAGTCGCGGGCGGCAGGAACGGCGCCAGGGAGTGGCGGCGCGGCGGAGGGCTGATCCTCGGACCGGCGCGGGGCGGCGGGGCCGACGATCCCCACCATGTCGGTGTCGTCGAGCATCTCCCGCTCCTCGAGGGCCGCGGAGAGCCGGTCGAGCTTGTCGCGGTTGTCGGCGAGGAGTTTGGTGGCGCGGATGGCGGCCTCACCGAGGATCCGTGTCACCTCGTCGTCGATAACGCGGGCGGTGTGGTCGCTGAACTCGCGCTGCTCATAGACATCGCGGCCGAGGAAGGGGTGTTCGTTCGAGCCGTGACAGGCCACCGGCCCGACCTTCTCGCTCATCCCCCAGTGGGCGACCATCCGCCGGGCCAAGCGCGTGGCCTGAACGAGATCGTTCTCGGCGCCGGCAGAAAACTCACCGAAGACGAGTTTCTCAGCAGCGCGCCCGGCGAGCATGAAGACGAGCCGGTTCTCGAGATCGGACTGGCCGATGTTCATCCGATCCTCCTCCGGCACCAGTTGCGTGACGCCGAGGGCCCGGCCGCGCGGGATGATCGTCACCTTGTGGAGGTTGTCGACGCCCGGCAGGAGCCATGAGCCGAGGGCGTGCCCCGCCTCGTGATAGGCGGTCATCGTCTTCTCACGGCCAACGAGCACCTCCTCGCGCTTCGGGCCCATCAGGACCTTGTCGCGGGCGTAGTCGAAGTCGGAGGAATCGACGGCGTCCTTGTCGTGGCGCGTCGCCCACAGGGCGGCCTCGTTGACGAGGTTGCGGATGTCGGCGCCGGTCAGGCCCACCGTGCCGCTGGCGAGCCGGTCGAGGTTGACGTCGGCCGCGAGGGGGACTTTTCTCGTATGGACGCGAAACAGCGCCAGCCGGGCTTTGTGATTGGGGCGGTCGACGGTGACGTGGCGGTCGAAGCGACCGGGGCGGAGAAGGGCGGGGTCGAGGACGTCGGGCCGGTTCGTGGCGCCGAGCACGATCACCGCCTCCGACGGGCTGAAGCCATCCATCTCGGAGAGGATCTGGTTGAGGGTCTGCTCGCGCTCGTCGTGGCCGCCGCCGAGCCCCGTGCCACGGTGGCGACCGACGGCGTCGATCTCGTCGATGAACAGGATCGCCGGCGAGGCGTCTTTGGCCGTCTTGAAGAGGTCGCGAACGCGCGACGCGCCGACGCCGACAAACATCTGGATGAACTCGCTGCCGGAAATGGAGAAGAACGGGACCCCCGCCTCGCCAGCGACGGCCCGGGCGAGGAGCGTTTTGCCGGTGCCCGGCGGGCCCATCAGCAGCACCCCCTTCGGCACGCGGCCCCCGAGGCGCTGAAAGCGGCGCGGATCTTTCAGGAAGTCGACGATCTCCTTGAGATCCTCCTTCACCTGCTCGAGGCCGGCGACATCGGAGAAGGTCACCTGCCGGTCGCTCGAACCGTAGCGTTTAGCCGGCGACTTGCTGAATCCCCCGAGGAACCCCGAGCCGCCGAGCGGGTCGCGGGCGCGCCGCAGGGTCATCCAGAAGCCGGCCATGAGGAGGAGGGGAACGAGCATGTAGACGCCGAGGAGGAGGCCAGTGCCGTCGGCCGGCTGGCGAACGGTCGTCTTCACCTCGTGCTCGAGGAGCATCTCGCTGAGCCCCTCGCCAAGGTAGGGGGAAATCTCGATTTGGAAGGTGCGCGGCGCTCCTCCGCCGACCTCGCCGGTGCCGGTTTCCGCGGCCGGTGCCTTGAATTGCCCTTCAAGGGAGTTGCCGGAGATCCGCACCTCGGCGACATTCCCGGCCTTCACCTCCCGGACGAACTCGTCCCAGGAGACGGGGGTGACGCTGCCGGCCTGTTCCCGGATCACGATCGTCACCAGGGCGAGTGCGGCCAGTGCCAGCATGATGATCGCCGGCATCCCGAGGGGCCGGCCCCCACTCGGATTCGGCTTGGGAAAGCCGTCGTCGTTGGCGCCCCCTTGGCCGGGGGCATTGGAATTGGAACCGTTGTCGCGGGGGGACGTGTCCATCGGCGTTTCCGGCGGGATACGGTGGTCGGATGCCTCTTCGGCAACCCTTTACTGTAGTCTACGAGGGTCAGTTCGGTATCGCTCCCGCCTGGCAGGGGCATTTCCGTGGGCTTGGCGGTCGAAAAGCCGGTCCCTGCCGGGCGTTCACGAGCCTGCCTCTATCCCCAAAGCCTGTTGAGCAGAGCCCGTTGATGAAGTCCACCGAGCGACGCGATCCGGCGATGGGGACCACGGCGAAGCGTGGTGTCGTGGCGATCGCACGGCGGGGCGACCGCTTCCTCGCGATCCGGCGGGGGCGGGCGGTCGCCGCGCCAGGCCGGGTCTGTTTCCCGGGGGGGCATGTCGAGCCGGGGGAAGAGGAGCACGAGGCGGTGGTTCGCGAGTGCCGCGAGGAATTGCAGGCCGACGTCGAGGCGCTGGCCTGTGTCTGGCAGAGCGTCACTCCGTGGGGCACCGCGTTGTCGTGGTGGACGGTCGACCTCGATCCGGCTGCGGAGCTCGTGGCCCATCCGGTCGAGGTCGAGGCGATCTACTGGATGACGCTCGAGGAGTTGCTCGCCGAGCCGACCCTCCTCGAAGGCAACCGGGAGTTTCTCCTCCGCGAGCTGGAAAAAGGGGCTTAAGAGGGGTGTTTCGGGTTGTGAGCCTCGCGCGGCAGCCCGTAGACTCTTGCCTGCTCCAAGGAGGGGCTCCCGTCGGTTCGTGCCTCCGTTCCTCGAGGGCCAGGCAGGCCGAGGTCGTGGCCCATCCCTTGTTCTTCGTTTTCTTCTCCCCGTAACGATTTTTCGGAGTTTTGCAGCGATGGAATTGACGTTCGTGATGTTTAAGCCGGACTGCGTCCAGCGTGGCCTGCTCGGGCGGATCCTCTCCCGGTTCGACGACAAGGGGCTGCGGCTGGTGGCGATGAAGATGCTGCGGATCACCCCCGCGATGGCGAAGCAGCACTACGCCGAGCATGTCTCGAAGCCCTTCTATCCGGGGCTTGAAGAGTTCATCACCGCTTCGCCCGTCGTCGGTTGCGTGTTCGCCGGCCCGGAGGTGGTGCGGGTCGTCCGCGACATGCTCGGGGCGACCAGCGGCCTGAAGGCCGCGTCCGGAACGATCCGGGGCGACTACAGCGCCAGCCGGCAAATGAACCTCGTCCACGCCTCCGATTCCCCCGAGTCGGCCTCGCGCGAGATCTCGATCTATTTTAAGTCTGAAGAGCTCCACGCCTGGGAGCCGTCGCTCGCCTGCTGGACGCAGGCCCCCGGCGAGGTCTGACACCCGCCGTT
>JBAWVV010000471.1:0-3325 GCA_037147115.1 Planctomycetia bacterium
GGAAAAACCGGGGCTTGAACCACCCGCGGGGAGCGGCAGTATCCCCGCCGATCCCGGCATCCCACAAGGCCGGTCGCCGCGGAAACCGGGCTTGCCTTGCCCCGTCCCCGGTGGTTTTCGCCGTTGGGTGGGCGGAGACCTTCCGCTACCCTCCCGGCCTCTTCTGGTCCGTCGTCGAGAGCCACCGACCCTCCGGTGGTGCGCCGTCGTCCGCCGCGCCGTCCCCCCGGGAACCCGCTCCATGCCCGCCGCCGCGATTGGCCCGAGAGGCCTGTGGTCGATCCTGAGGATGGTGGCGCTGCTCGTCCTCGCTAGCGTTACCGCCGGCCGCGCTGCCGCCGAGCCGATGGGCAATCTCCGACTCGACGCCGCGCTCACGATCCGCGGGCTGACGACGATCGAACCGGAACGACTCGCCAAGGCCCTCGTCGCCGACGACGATCTTCTCCTCCTCTCCCGCCCGCAGGCCAACCGCCGCCTGTTCCTCTCGGCGGTCGGCCGGAAGGCGACGCTCGCACTCCAGCACGCCGGCTTCGAAGCCGCGAAGGCGACCGCAACCGTGGAGGGGAGCGCGGCGGGAGATCGACTCGTCGTCGACATCGCCGAGGGGCCGAGATCGATGGCCGCCGGCGTGGAGATCAGCGGCCTCCCCGACGATCTCGCCGGTGGGCTGCAGCGTTGGATCCAGGGGCAGCGGCCACCGCCCGGGGCGCTGGCCGAGACGGTCGAGGGGGCCGATGGCTGGGGGGGCACAAGCTGGCTCGACGACAACGGGCGGCCGGTGACGATGGAGGAACCGCTGTGGACGCGTGGCCAACCGGCGGCGTTCGATCCTCCCCACCTCAAACAGATCCGCACCGCGATCGGCCGGTTTCTCCGCGACCAGGGGCGCTTCAGCGCCGCGGCACTCGTGGAGGAGCGCAAGCCCACGGGCCTCCTCGCCGGGCTCTCGAATCTCGCCGCCGCCGCCCGCCTCAACGGCGCGGCCACCGGCACGGCGGTCGATGTGGCCATCAAGCCGGGCCCGGCCGGCGCTGTGCTCTCGATCACCATCACCGATCTCCCTCCGCCAGCGGTGCTCGAGGATGTCCGTCTGCCGGCCGGCACGAGGACCACCCGGGAAGCGCTCCTGGCGGCGCTCGTGATCGCCCCCGGAGCCCCAGTGACAGAACCCGACCGGCTGGCATGGAAACAGCGGCTGCGGATGTCGGGGCGCTTTCTCCGTGAGGAGGTGACCTTCGAGCCGTCCACCGATGGCGCCCACGGGGCCAACGGCGTCGTTGCCGTTTTCGACCTCGAAGACTACGGCCCGGTCGCGCCGCTCGGGACGGCGCTATCGCGCGAGGAGGAGGTGATGCTCCGCTTCCGGGAGTGGCTCGTCGCCATCCTCTCCGGCGGCGAGGATATCGCTGCCACCTGGGAGCGGGCGCCGACCCCGGGCGCCTTGATCGAGGTGGGGCAGCCCACGGGCGAGCTCGTTCTTTCGTCCAACGACGGCCTGCTCGTGTCGGTCCTGCCGGGGAGCGACAAGGCCTGCGGCGCGGCGATCACGGCCGATGGGATCGGCTGCTTCCTCCCCGGTCAGGCGGGCCGATTCGAGGTCCCGCTGCCATCCCCGGGGCGCCTGACCGCGCAGCTCGCCCTGTCGCTAGCTGCCGGCGAGACGGCGACGGCCGGCTTCAAGCGGCAGCTGACTCTCGGGGTCGGGTTTGAATCTCGACCACGCGCGACCGCCGCGCCGTTTGCGATCACGGCCCGCATCGAACCTGCCGCCTGCCTCGCCATCGTCCACGAGGGAAAGGCCACGACCCGGTGGGAAGGGGAAACGCTGATCGTCACGTCGACCGACCTCGAGGCCCGCTTCGAAGGCCCCTCCGGCCGACTGCTCGTCGTCCAGACCACTGACGGCCACCGGCTCTCGCTCCGCACCGCCGTCGGCGACGTGGCCAGATCCCTGGCAGCGCTCCGCGCCGCTGCCGGCGAGGACCGGGCCCAAAGCGACGCCCTCCTGACATCGGGAATCGACTTCTTCACCGCCCCCGGCACCGCCGCTGCGGTCGACGCGACCTTCGCCGCCAGCGGTCTATGCCCGGGGCGAAGCTCCCCGCGCGAGCGCTTCGAGCACTTCGCCGCCTGGCTGCATGGCGCCGGAATGTCGGGGCGCGGGGCCGCGGCCGAGGAGGTGATCGCCAAAGTGGTGGCAGCCGAGACCAGTTTCCCCGATCGGTTTGCACGGGTCGTCGACATCCTCCGCAGGATCGGCGCCGCGGGGGGCTTCGCAGCGGCCGACACGCTCATCGCCTCGGTGTACGCCGAGGGCGGCCAAGAGCCGCTGTTGATTCCGCACGAGCAGGCGAGCGCTGGCGATCTGCTGATGAAGGCGGGGAAGGCGGTCGCGACGACGGCCTGGCGGGCTGTCGAAGGGACGTGCAGCCGCGACTCGTGGCTGGCCAGCCTGACGCGGCTGGCCGCCCTCGGAGCGGCCCGCGACCCGGCCACGCTCGAGGAGCTCGGCACGTTCACGCAATCCGACCAGGCGGGAGCGATCGCCTACCTCACCGCCGCCGCCGGCGTGCCGATACCACTCATGGCAGCGTCGTTCGCCCGGCGCGGTGAGGAGAAGCTCTCGACGGCGGCCTTCCACGCCGACTGCGCCGCGCCGCTGGCGCTCCTCCATGGCTGGGGGCTCGACCGCAGCCTCGTCGTCATCCTCCGCACGCTCACCGACGCCGATGCCCAGCTCCTCGGCGAGATGGCAATCGGCGACCCCGGCTTCCTCCTGCCGCTCGTCCACGACCTGCGGGCGCAGCCCTCGGAAGCCGCGGCAGCCGCATCCCTCCCCGAGAGCCTCGATCGCTGGTGGGAAGCGACGCTCGGCAAGGTGGTGGCGACGGCCCTCCACGACAAGGTGTCGCCGCGGACCGCCGCCCATGCCGATGACGCGGCACCGGTCCGCTGACGCTCCCGCCGATCTCATCAGGAGCCCTCCGATGCCGACGCGTCGTCGCTGCCTCGCCGCTGCCGCCGCGCTCGTCGGCGGCGCGATCGGGCGCGATCCCTGGGCCGGGCCCCCTGACGAAGCCCTGCCATTCCTCGCCGAGGTCCAGACGGCGCCGGCCGGCCCGACCGACGACTGGCCTCCGTCGCTCCTCATCAATGCTGATGGCGCACCGATCGCCACCGGAGAGATGTGGCTGGCCCAACGGGCGCGGATCCGCGCAGCGTGGCTCGACTTCCTTGGCCCCTGGGAGGTGGAAGAGCCCGGCAACCATCATCGGCTCCTCACCGAAGAGCTGGCAGCGGGCTGCCGGCGACGCTTGATCCG
>JBAWVV010000472.1:0-3325 GCA_037147115.1 Planctomycetia bacterium
GTTGAGGGACGGGCCGGCGGGGGCGACGACGAGGGCGCCATCGTCGTCAGGGGGGGACGGCAGCGGCACGATCGCCAGCCCGACCCGATCGGAATCGCTCCGCGCTCCGCGCCAATCGATCCGGCGGTCGAACTGGGCGAGGAGGAGATCGAGACGCTCCGCCAGCGGCAAGGCCGCGAGGTCGGCGGCGGCGAGATGATCGTGGGGGAGGTCGTCGAGTCCGGCGAGGTCGATGCTGGCATTGAGAGCGATTTCCGCGAGGAGGTCGCGGGGACGCGCTCCGTCGCCCCAGGCCCATGGCGCGCGTTGGGCCGCGAGACGGCGCAGCGCCGGCGGGAGTGACGCAAGCGTCCGCGTCCGCTCGGTGTCGGCGGCGACAAGCGCCGCGGCGTGGCCGGGGACGATCCGGATCGACGCCGGGAGGATCGCGCAGCGTCCCCCGAGTGAGGCCGCGATCTCCCCAAGGAGATCGACGAGGGGGGTGGCTTCGGCCGCGATCGTGATCGGTGTGTCGGGATCGAGGCGGCGGTCGAGGATCACCGGCCGTCCGGTGAGCTCGGTCAGCCGCCGACAGACCGACCGGGCCGGCACGCCGCGCCAGGTCGCCGTCACGGTCGCGGGCCGGTCGCTTGGCTTCCGTTGCGACTCCTGCGCCGCCGCGGGGATGCTGCCGAGGCCGAGGGCCAGCGCCACGACCCAGCGCCAGCTTGTTCCCCTCCGGCCGTGGCCGCGGGGCGCTCGTCCGCCGCTCTCAGGAAAGGGGAGGGGCATCGCGGTGGCACCGTGAGGATCGGCAACGGGATCGGGCGATCGCGCTGGGAAAGATCAGTATAGTGATGGCCCCGCGGATCGCCGCCGGAGGAGGAGACCGTCTCCGCGGACCCCGAGGGTGGGGGACGCCCGGCCGAATGCCTCAGGAAGATCGATCGATGAGCATCGACTCGGCCTCTGGCGGGGATGAGTTCCCGACCGCCGTTGATATCGTCATCCTCGGGGCGGGGATCAACGGGGCGGCGCTGGCCAGGGAGCTCGTTCTCAACGGCTGCTCCGTCGTCGTCGTCGACGACGACGACATCGCTGCGGGGACGACCCGGTGGTCGACCAGGCTCGTCCATGGGGGACTGCGTTATCTCGAATACGGAGAGCTCGCGCTGGTGCGCGAAAGTCTGGCCGAGCGCAACCGCCTCCTCCACCTCGCCCCCCACCTCGTCCGCCCCCTCGGGTTTGTCGTCCCGGTGTGCGGCTGGTTCGGCGGGCTCCGTGCCGCCGCGGCTCGGATCCTCGGCTGCGAGTCGCTCGCCCGGCGCTGGGCGGGGACGTGCGGTCGGGGAGGGATCACCGTCGCCTGCGGGCTCTGGCTCTACGACCTCCTCTCGACCAGCGCCCTTTGGCCCCGGCGCTGCCTGGTGCCCACGACAGCGGCGGGGATGCCGGCGGTCGACGCCGGCCGCTTTCCACTCGCCGGGGTGTATGACGACGCCCAGATGCGCTTCCCGGAACGTTTCACCGTCGAGCTCCTCGTCGACGCCCGGATGATCGCTGCGGAGCGGAGTCTCCCCTTTGAAGTCCGCAGCCGGCACACGGCCCACCTCGAAGCCGACGGCCGACTGCGGGTCGCGCCGCTGGCTGCCGCAGGAGGGGCGTCGACTGCCCCCGGCGTGCTCCATCTCACCCCACGGGCCATTGTCAACGCTACCGGTGCCTGGGTCGATCGGACGCTCGAAACGCTCCTCCCGGCGCGCCTGGGGGCTGACGGCGCGCCGTTGATCGGAGGAACGAAGGGGAGCCATCTCCTCGTCGATCATGCAGCGCTCCGCGCCGGGCTGGGAGTGCACGGGGTGTATGCCGAGGCGGAGGATGGCCGGCCAGTGTTCGTGCTGCCCTTCGGCGATCGTCTCGTGCTCGTCGGCACGACCGACATCCCGTTTCACGGCGATCCGGCGGCGGCTCGCACCGACGGAGAAGAAATTGACTATCTCCTGGCCGCGGTGCGGCGGCTGTTCCCGGACGCGCCCCTGTCGCGGGGCGCCGTGGTTCAGCACTACTGCGGCGTTCGCCCGCTGCCGGCACGGCGCGCCGACGGCCGCTCTCCGGCGGGGATCACGCGCCGCCATCTGCTCATCCGCCACCCCCAGGCCCCCCTGCCGCTGTGGTCGATCGTGGGGGGCAAACTGACGACCTGCCGGAGCCTCGCCGAGGGGGCGGCCGCCGAGATCCTCGCGGTTCTCGGCAGACCGGTGACGGCGACGTCGCGGTCGCGCCCCCTTCCCGGGGCCTGTTCGCCGCGGGAGGCCGAAGAGCTGGTCGGACGCTTGTCCGCCCGCGCCGTTGCGGCCGGGCTGCCGGGGCCCGCAGCCGAGGCGCTCTCCCGGAGCGTGGTCGGCCTGTTGGGTGCCCGAGCGGAGCAAGCCCTGGAGGCGAAAGCCGGGGCGTCGGCGGCCGACGCGTTCGCCCTCCTCGCCGGCAGTCGGCTGCCGCGGGGGATCGTGCGATACTGTTGCGACGAGGAGTGGGGGGGAACGCTCGCCGATCTGGTCGAGCGGCGGCTCCTCCTCGTCTTCGATCCCGACCTCACGGTGACGACGCTGCGGGCAATTGCCGCGGAGCTCGTCACGGAGGGGCGGCTCGGGGCGGAGTCGGTCGACGGCGAGATTGCGGCGCTGGTGGCGCTCATGGCCGATCGCTACGGCAAACGGCTCGTGGGTTGATCCTAACCGACCACAAGCACCAGACCCACCAGGAGAGCGCGACGATGGCAACCGATTCAAGGACCGGGGAACGGATTCTGGCACTCGATCAGGGGACGACGTCGAGTCGGGCGGTGGTCTTCGATGGCGATGGCCTCCCGGTGGCGACCGCCCAGGAGGAGTTTCCCCAGCATCTGCGCGCGGGCGGAGGGGCGGAGGTCGATCTGGCGATCGTCGAACATGACCCCGAGGACTTGTGGCGGACGACGCTGGGCTGCGCCCGGGAGGCGCTGGCCCGCGCCGGTGGAGCGGGCGTTGCGGCGATCGGGATCACCAACCAGCGGGAGACGACGATCCTCTGGGAGCGGTCGACCGGTCGGCCGGTCGCGCCGGCCATCGTCTGGCAGAGTCGGGTTTCGGCACCGATCTGCCAACGCCTCCGGGACGCAGGGCTGGAGCCGGAGATCCGCCGCCGGACCGGTCTCCTCCTCGATCCCTACTTCTCGGCGACGAAGATCGTCCACCTCCTCGAGACGGTGCCGGGCCTCCGCGCTGCCTGCGAGCGCGGGGAGGTGTTGTTCGGGACGGTCGACAGCTTCCTCATCTGGCGGTTGACCGGGGGGCGCGTTCACGCCACC
>JBAWVV010000473.1:0-3314 GCA_037147115.1 Planctomycetia bacterium
GCGGTAGTAGTTGAACTGCACGTTGGGATGATCGGCCAAGAGCGACATCGGCGTGCTCGCGTCGACAAAGCGCTTCGAGATCATCAGTGCCGTCAGACGCTGGCCGAGCGGGTTGTCGTGCGTGCCGGCATGCCAGATCGAGACTTTCTCTGCGCGCCAGGTCTCTTTGGGGCCGACGGTCACGGCCTGCTTTGGCACCATCGTGATGTTGCCGCCGCCGCTGGTGCGGGCGTTTTGGGCGAGCGTGATCGGATGGAGCTCAACGACGCGGGTGCCGAGGCTGCGGTATTCCTCCGGCGTCGGCGGGGCATCGGTGTGGCTGCCGGTGCGGCGGAGCGGATCGTTGAAGGCCCAGTGCTTGATGTCCCCCTGGCCACCCTGCATGACGGCGCACCGCGCCGTGTCCCAGCTGGCGACATAGGCGCTGACGTCGGCCTTGGGGAAGTGGAGATTGGCCTCCGGCGGTTGCAAGTCCGGGCGGATCCGATTGAAGCACAGCTCGCGGTCGGCCCGCTCAAACGAGAGCGGATGCGTGACGGGGACGGCGACGCCATCCTCGACCCACTCGTCCATCCCCCAGAAGTGGGCGTGCCGCAGATTGAGGTCGAGCGCGTTGACGAGCCGGGCCACGAGCGGCAACTGCTCCGTCGGCCCGATCGGCCCGCAGATCCCCACCGGATCGTCGGCCTTCGCCTGCCGCCAGGCTTCGATGTATTCAAGCGCCTCGGCAAGATAGAAGTCTTCGAGCGTGTCGTAGAAGACGACGCGGAAGCCGGGGCGCGAGAGCCGCTCCATGTCGCGCATCGAGAGCGCCGCCGCTTCACGGATCAGATCGGAGGGGAGCGTTGTGTAATCCCACCACTCGGGAGCGACCCGGCTCGGTTGGCGTGACATGGTCATGGGCGTGGTCCTCTGGAAAGTGGGGCAGGGGCTTGGCTGCCGCGGAGATTTGTCGGTCGATCCGGTGGGAAGTCAGCGTCGCTGAAAGGTGACCTTGCCGGCAAGGGCCTCGGCGAGCGGGTCGGCCTCGTGGGCGGCCAGCCCGAGATGGAGGTGGCGCGTCCAGCCTTCGGCATGCTCGCATCCGCCCCACAGGCTCCCCACCCGGCGCGACACCTCGTCGCAGGTGTCGAGGTAGCTGTCCATCCCTTGCGTCGAATCGAGCCAGGCCTTCTGGCTGGCGTGGGCCGCGAGGGCGGCGCGCTTGCGGGGCTGGACGCTCGTCGTGTCGACGGTGAGTTCGGGTGTGACGGGGCGCCGCAGGCCGTCGCACTGGCCGTGCGGCATGGCGTGATACACGAACACGTCCCCCGGCACCGGAGCGAGGGGGGGCTCGGTGACGAAGTTCGGCATCGCCTTGACGAACGCCGCGGTGACCGCGAGCCGGCAGGCGTTCATGTGGTCTTCCATGTAGTCGTCGGGGAAGTGCGTGAGGACGATCCGCGGCCGCGCCGCCCGGACAACGCTCGCCACGCGCCGCAGGTGGCGCTCGTCGTAGAAGATCATCAGATCGCTGCTCACGCTCTGGTGAAACGTGGCACCGAGGAGCGCGGCGGCATCGCGCGCCTCGCGAGCCCGGATCCGCGCCGTCTCGGCACGGTCGGTGACCATGCTGCCGCAGTCGCCGTTGGCGATGTTGCAGTAATCGATCTCCCAGCCGGCCTCGGCGAGGAGCAGCAGCGTGCCGGCGGCGACGAACTCAATGTCGTCCGGATGGGCCATGAGCGCCAGCGCTCGAGGGCGATCGGGAAGAGAATCAGCGGGCATGAGCGGGTCCCTGGATGGTTCGGCGCACTCCCGTGCGGCGGTTGACGGGGGCTTCCTGGGCAAAGTAGCCTTGTGGAGCTTCGAATCAAAGGGAGGGACTCATGGCGACGCGTTCCAACGGTTCCGCATCCACTATTCCTCCGGCCACGACGGCCGAGCAAAGCGCCACCGGCGTCTCGCGCCGCGGTTTTGTTGCCGCCGGGGCAGCCACCGCGGCGGCGCTTTCGGTGTCGGTGGCCCGGGGGGCCAACGCCGGTGGGAGCGATCGCCTCAAGGTCGGGCTCGTCGGCTGCGGCGGCCGTGGGTCGGGCGCGGCATCGCAGGCGATGTCGGCTGATCCGGGGGTTGTTTTGTGGTCGATCGCCGATGCCTTTCCCGACCGGGCCGAGAGTGGCGCCGGCATCCTCCAGCGCGTCGTCGATGAGAAGGCGGCCGCCGATCCGACCTGGGCGCAGCGGTTTGATGTCTCCGCCGACCGGCGCTTCACCGGGCTCGACGGCTACAAGCAACTCATCGAAACCTGCGACGTCGTCCTCCTTGCCTCTCCCCCGGCCTTCCGCCCCTTCCACCTCAAGGCGGCCGTCGAAGCGGGGAAGCAGATCTTCTGCGAGAAGCCGATGGCGGTCGATTCGGCGGGGCTGCGGAGCATCCGCGACACGGTCAAGCTCGCCACCGAGAAGGCGATCAACCTCGTCGCCGGATTCTGCTGGCGCTATTCGGCCCGCGAACGCGACATCTACGACCGCATCCACTTCGGGGCGATCGGCCCGGTGCGGGCCGTCTACACCACCTACAACGCCGCCGGTTTCCGGGGCGAGGTGCCGAGGCAGCCGGGGTGGAGCGATCTCGAGTTTTACATCCGCAATTGGCAGTACTACACCTGGCTTTCCGGCGATCACATCGCCGAACAGGCGGTCCATTCCCTCGACAAGATCGCCTGGGCGATGAAGGATGTTCCGCCGGTGCGCGTCGTCTGTACCGGTGGCCGCGAGGTGCGCCCCGAC
Organism: Planctomycetia bacterium; assembly: GCA_037147115.1. Classification (GTDB taxonomy): domain Bacteria; phylum Planctomycetota; class Planctomycetia; order Pirellulales; family UBA1268; genus QWOP01. The sequence goes on from JBAWVV010000473.1 coordinate 2,772, forward strand.
GTGCCGCTGGGCAACAACATCTACGATCACTTCGGCGCCACCTTTGAATACGCCGACGGGAGCCGCGGCTTCCACATGTGCCGCCACTTCCCCAACTGCGGCAACGACAACAGCGACTACATCATGGGAGCCAACGGCTACGCCTCCGTCAGCGGCTTCCAGGACAGGCACGAGATCGTCACCGATGGCAAAGTGTGGCAGAGTGAAGCCAAGAAAAACGACATGTACCAGCAGGAACATGACGAGCTCTTCGCTGCCATCCGGGCTGGCAAGCCGATCAACGACGGCGTGCGGATGACCAACAGTACCGCGATGGCGATCATGGCCCGGATGAGCGCCTACACCGGCCAGGATGTCACCTGGGATCAGGTGTGGGAATCGAAGGAAGATCTCGCGCCGCCGTCGTGGGATTTCGGTCCCGCGCTCCCTCCGCAGCCGATCGCCGTGCCCGGAAAGACGAAGCTGATCTAAACGAACACTCTCGATAAATATTGAGCCGACAATCCTGGGGAATCTCCGCCGATCTCACTTTTCTTGGGGGAC
>JBAWVV010000474.1:0-3313 GCA_037147115.1 Planctomycetia bacterium
ATCGCCAAGGAGCTCGTCGACGGGGCCCCCGGCTTCGGGAAGGGGAGCGTTCAGCTGCTGAAGAACTTCGGCACCTACCAGCAGGACGACCGCGAGCAGCGGAAGAGCCGCGAGGGGGCCAAGAGCGTCCGCGAGATCAGCTTCATGATCCGCACCTGCGTCCCGGGGGGAAAGCTCACCGCCGCCCAGCTCCTCGCCGCGCTCGACATGGGGGACGAGATCGGCAACGGCACGATCCGGCTGACGACGCGGCAGTCGATCCAGCACCATGGTGTGGTGAAGGGGGATCTGAAGGAGTTCATGCAGAAGGTCCACACCAACCAGATGACGACGCTCGCCGCCTGTGGCGACGTCGAGCGCAACATCATGTGCTGCCCGGCGCCGATCCACGGGAATTCCGTCCGCGACCAGATGCAGGCCAAGCTCGACGAGCTCGCCATTCATCTCGCCCCGCGGACGCGGGCCTACTACGAGATCTGGCTGACTGATCCCGAGACGGGGGAGAAGCAGCGCGTGGCTGGTGGCCCGGAGCCGGTCGAGCCAGTTGGGCCTGTCGAGCCAACCGAGCTTGTCGAGCCTATTTACGGCCCCACCTACCTGCCGCGGAAGTTCAAGACGGCGTTTGCCCTCCCCGAGGACAACTGCACCGACGTCTATGCCAACGACCTCGGCTTCATCGTCGTCCACGAGCATGGAAAGATCCTCGGCTACAACGTCGTCGCCGGCGGCGGGATGGGGGTGACGCCAAGCGCCGCCAAGACCTTCCCGGCCTTGGCCAAGCGACTGGGATTCGTTCCCCCGGAGGATGTCCTCGGCATCGCCGAAGCGATCGTCAAGGTGCAGCGCGACTTCGGCAACCGTGCCGACCGCAAGACCGCGCGCCTGAAGTACACGATCCACACGATGGGCCTCGAGGCTTTCCGGGCGAAGGTGGAGGAATATTTCGGCAAGGCGCTTGCCCCCTGTCATCCGACCGACGTCCATGGCTTCGACGACCACATCGGCTGGTTTGAGCAGGGGGATGGGAAATACTTCTACGGATTCAATGTCGAGAACGGCCGGATCGTCGACCGTGATGGCTTTCAGCTCAAGACGGCGATCCGAAAAATCCTCCACGAACTGTCGCCCGGGGTGCGGATCACCGCCCATCAGAGCCTGCTGTTCACAGGCCTTGCGGCCAGCGACCGCGACCGGATCGCCGAGATCCTCCATGGCCATGGCGTGAAGACCTCGGAGGAGATCTCGACGCTCCGCCGCTGGAGCATGGCCTGCGTGGCCCTCCCCACCTGCAGCCTTGCCGTCGCCGAGAGCGAGCGCGTCCTCCCCGGGCTCATCGACAGCCTCGAGCCGGAGGTGGCGAAGCTCGGGCTTTCGCACGACGCCTTCACCGTCCGCATGACCGGCTGCCCGAACGCCTGTGCCCGCCCCTACAACTCCGACATCGGCATCGTCGGGCGGACGGCGGGGAAGTACACGCTCTTCCTCGGCGGCAGGCTTCTGGGGGACCGGCTCAACGAGCAATACAAGGATGTTGTTCCCTTCGAGGATCTCGCCAAGGAGATCACCGCCGTCCTCTCCTGCTACAAGGCGGAGCGGAAAGCAGCGGAGACCCTCGGCGACTTCTGCCACCGCAAGGGGATCGAGGGGGTGCGCACCTGGGCCAACGAGTGGCTCGCCGGCGCCCGCGGGCACGGCTGAAGAGGGGCGGGAGAACCCGCCGGACCGACCGGCAAGCAGCGCGCGGGTTAGTCCACCCCAGCGAAGTTTGGTATCGTCTCGGGGCGATTCACCGCATCAGCGCGGCTGAACGGGCGACGGCCGGGGGGACGCCATGCGACGCTGGGGAGATATTTGGTTCGGGCTCCGCGAGCCGGTCGATCGGTTGACGTATGCGGCGAGCGGCGTGGGATTGGCAGTCTTCAAGTACGCCGTCGAGGCCGGGGTGATCAAGGCCACCACTGGCCAATGGTTGACGCCGGTGGAGTTCGTCAGTCCGTCGCTCTCGGCTCGGGAATTCTTCGTCGAGTCTGCCCCGGAATGGCTGGGCTTGTTTCTGGTGTTGTGGACGGTCCCTTTTGTGTGGATCGCCCTTTCAATGAGCGTGCGACGGGCCTATTCGGCCGGCAGCTCGCCCTGGCTCGGGGCCCTCGTGCTCGTGCCGCCGGTGAACCTCGTCGTGATGGCGTGCCTGGCGATCGCCCCCGACAAACCGGCGCTCTCGGTGGAACGACCCGTGGCCACGGCCAAGGCGCCGAGGAGGGTTACCCTGACGGCTGTGGGCTGCGGTCTCGCGGTTGGCATCTTGGCGATCCTGGTCGGAATCTACGGGTTCGGCGATTACGGGGTAGTGGTGTTCCTTGTGACGCCGGTGATGATGGGGATGGCGACCGGCTTTGTCTATAACCGGCCGGTGGTCCGGTCGACGGGTGCGACGGTCAACATCGCGGTACTGGTGACGCTCCTCGCCGCCGGAGTTCTTTTGTTGCTCGCCTTCGAGGGAATGATCTGCCTGATCATGGCGGCGCCGATCGTGTCGCCGATGACGATCGTCGGAGCGATTCTGGGAAAGTGGATGGCGGAGTGCACGACGGCTGGATCAGGGCAGATGGTCGGCATGATCCTGGCAGTCCCGTTTCTGTGTGGGGCCGAGGCCCTCACCCGGCAGATCCCCGAGCGGGTGGTCCTCACGACGGTCGAGGTCGCTGCCCCGCCGGAAGTGGTGTGGAAACGGATCGTTGAGTTTCCCGATCTCCCCGTACCCACGGACTGGTTTTTCCGCTGTGGGATCGCTTGTCCGATGCGGGCTCGGATTGAGGGGAGCGGCGTCGGGGCGGTGCGGCACTGCGAGTTTTCCACCGGCGACTTCGTCGAGCCGATCACCGTCTGGGAGGAACCTGTTCGGCTCGCCTTCGACGTCGTCGACCAGCCCGACCCGATGGTGGAATTGACCCCCTGGCGTCACGTCCATCCTCCCCATCTCGAGGATCGGTCGCTCGAGAGTCAGCGCGGCGAATTCCGATTGGTCGATCTGGGCGGCGGGCGAACGCGGCTCGAGGGGCGCACCTGGTACACCTTCGACATGCACCCCCAGATCTACTGGACGCTGTGGAGCGACTTTTCGATCCACCGCATCCATCGCCGCGTCCTCGACCACATCCGCACGCTGGCCGAGGCCGATGCGGCTGACGCGGCTGGGGGAACGGATGGAGCAGTGGCCGCTGCACCGAGCCCGTGATGCCGAGCGGGGTCCGCCGGCTGATGCCGCTCACGCCTCGAGCGGAAAGCGGCACTCGACCCCGCGGAATCGCATGAA
>JBAWVV010000475.1:0-3308 GCA_037147115.1 Planctomycetia bacterium
TGGAATCTACCGTGCTGGAAACCGTCCTCTACAAAGACAGCCCGGCGATGTTCCGTAACCGACCGGTGCTGTTTCTCGTCTGCTGCGCGCTGATCCCCGTCGGTATAGGCCTCGTCGTCTTGTTCGTCTGGTGGCTTCGTTGCCTAGCCACGTCGCTGGTCATCACCGACCGGCGCGTCACCCTCCGTCGGGGGCTGTTGAGCAAAGACACCAACGACGTGCTGATTGCCGACATCCGCAACGTCAAGGTGAGGCAGAATCTCCTCCAGCGGATCTTCGGGGTCGGAACCGTCGCGGTCTCCACGTCGGGGCAATCCGACATGGAAATCGAGGTCCACGGGGTGAGGGCCCCCGAACGGATCAAAGCGATCATCGACGACCGCCGGACCGCGCTTCGCGCATCGTGATCACGCCCGGGGCAAGCGGCCCCCACTGCGTTTGGCCCCAGACCGGGGCCTCGATCCCGGTCACGATCCGAAACTTGGCCATGGCGCGCTTGGCCTCTTTCACCAAACCATCAGGACAAGCTGCCGGGCCGGCAGCAATTCGGCCTACGTGCAACCACACGGCGGCGCCGATCGGATTCAGCCTCGGCTTCGTCAGGGATTCGGGGCCTTCTCAACAGCCGGCCATTCCTTCCCCAATTCCTTCATGGCGGCCTTGATGCGGTCTTCCGTCCAGTACCCGCTCGGATCGAAGATCTGCGTCTTGGGATACAGCTGCCTTATTTCATCGAACTGCTCCGCCGTCAGTTCGTTCTTGCCCGCGCGCATCATCTGCATGCGGTTCTTTTCGGGGACAAGAGCCAACCCCTTCGCCGTCACGTCGGTCATTCCGACGGAGAGGTTCTCCAGTTCTGTCATCTCTTCGAGCGCTTCCATGCCCTTGTCGGTGACCTTGGTGGAATCGAGGCCGAGGTCGTGCAGTTTCGTCAACCCGGCGAGCGATTCAATTCCGACATCGGTGATGTTGGTCTTGCTCAGGCCGAGGGATTTCAGGCTTGTCATCCCTGCCAAGCTCCGCACGTCGTCGTCGCCGAAGTTCGTCTCGGACAGGTACAGATCCTCCATCTTCGTCAGCCCGGCCAGATGCACCCACCCGGCAGCTGTGATTGCCTTGCTGTTCGTCCAGAACCGCTTCAGGTTCTTCATCTGACCGATACGCTTCAGGCAAACGTCATCGACGTAGTCCCCGAACAGGGTGAGTTGCTCCAGACTCTCGACGCCATCGAGGAACTTGAGGAAGCCTGCCGGCGTCATTGAGGACTGGGTGTGGTCGAACGACTTCAACCCCTTGATCTGCCCGGCGTACCCGATGACCTCATCCGTCACCGGGTATTCGCCAAGGCTTAAGGAAGTCAGGCGTGTCAGTTTCGGTAGAACCGCGAACGCGTCGGATAGGACGTCGGATTTGTAGATCTGAAGCCGGCTCAGGTTCGGCAGGGATGCCAGCGCAGACAGCCCGTCCTTCGTGTACTTGCCGTAGTAGATCCCGACCCGCTCGAGCTCTGGGAATTGGGCGATCAGGCGGAGGGTCTCGTCGGTGGCGTTGTTCGCCACTTCGCCGTTCTCGGCCAGCCCGAGGTTGATCTGCGGCCCGCCATCCTTGGCCGGAATGGCCAGGCCGTCGACCGATACCCTGCTCGCCTTGAGGGTCGCTAGCGCGGTTTCACGGCCCGAAGCCGTCGGCGGATCGGCCGCCCAGGTGGTGAAGCCGACGAAGAAGATCGCACAGCACGTGATGAAGGTGCTTCGCATGAGTGGCCTCGTGAATCGGTGAGAAAGAACGCTCTTCTCGCCGTAGGTGTCTCTCATTTTGTCCATCTCGACAAACGGCCGAGCTCACCTGCCCGGCCCGTTGAAGTGAGCTGCACTTACCGGAAAGCCTCTCTACGGGCCGCTCCAAGGTGAGCAGCGGACTCGCCCAGTCCTCGTCACACGGGCGGGGTTACACCGCGACCAGCGTGCAGTAGACACCGTACCACGCGAGAAGCGCGCAGGCCGCGATTCCGGCCGATACCAGACCGCTGCCGATCTGGGCGGGCCAGCCGTTCAATTCGCCAGCTTTGGGCCGGCGGACGTCGGCCCCGGCCGGAGCGAGCCAATTCCGCCAAGCCGGAACCGACCAGACGAGGCACAACGCCGTGCAGGCGCTGGCCACAAGGGCCATGAGCGCCGCCGTCGCGTACAGAATGCCGGAAGCGAGCATGACGACGATCCTTCGAATTGGCCGAACGGCACACCTGATCGGCGGCCGCCCACCGGTCCTGCGTCACCGCTGGATTCTATCCGCCGTCTGATCCAGCGACAGATTCAGCATCTTGGGCTCGCGGGCCGTGTTGCTCCCACCACTCGCGTAGGCGTGGATTGATTCGCTGCCACACAACGCCGTGATATGACGGCTTGCACATCTCCGCAACCACCACCGCACACGCCACGAAGACCGACACGACAACCGTTGCCGCCCACCCGGGCGCGCCCCACACCACAGTCAATGCGGCGAGGATCAAGAAGACGCCCGCCCACAACAGCTCAAGCGGACGGGAGATACGGAACACATTGCAAAAGAGGAAAAAGTGGACCACGGGGAGCCCGATGGCGAGGCCCCATGACGGGTCGATCGACGCCGCCGCCGCCGCCGCGATGGCCCCCAGGGCTAGCGCACCCCCGTCCACCGCGGACATTCGGAAGCCAGGGGAGAACGTTGCAATTTCCACCAGCTCCTCCACTGACGCCAAAGCGAAAGCTGACCAGCGGCGGGTCCGCCGGAGCACTGACCCTCAATGAGCCTATCCGCCCCCGCTGTCTGCTGCAGCGCCTGGTTCGGAATGCCTTGACTATGGGACCCGGATGCCCCAGACGCCCGGCTGTGCGTGCTGCAAGTCCGGCGAGTGGGTGGGCCGATACCGCTCGCCGTACAAGCGACCGCCTTTGGTGATCCGGGCATACTCATCCAAAATCCAATCGATGGTCGCCACCGTGACCGGCCCCTTCAACCGCCGCTCCAACTCCTCGACGAACGGCCAAGTTTCGCCTCGGTCCACCCACTCTTTCGCAGCGGCCGAGTTGCCGTGCAGGTTGATCGTCCACCCGACCATGAACTCCCACTGCCCCGGCGATACGTCGGTGGGCCGCTTGTCGGCGAGCGCGAACAGGTCGGCCCGTACCCGGCCGTACCAGTGAAGGTGTTCGTGGATCGGTCCGAGCGCCAGGAACCAAAAGGCGGTCGCCCCACCGATCAGAGCGAGGACCGCGGCGACTACGATCCAGCGGCCCCTGCCCATCGGTACGCCTCCTGCCGCCGAACGG
>JBAWVV010000476.1:0-3289 GCA_037147115.1 Planctomycetia bacterium
TCTGACAGGTGGGGCTCCGCCCCTCGCTTCGCGAGCCTCCCCGCGATGCCACTGGCCCGGCGTGATTCGCCTGCGGCGAACGGCGCCGCGGACGGCGCCGATTTCACGCCTGCGGGGCGCGAGGCTGTGAGCCTCCACTGTTGAGTCCGAGATCGCTCGCTGGCGGGTGGCTCGAGCGCGTTCTTGCCACGATTCTCGTCTCGACGTGCCCGTGCCCGTGCCCGATCTCAGGGAGATCAGGAGACGAGGGACAGCCCCTACAGCCCTTCGGCTTCGATGCCCGCGTCCTCTCAACGACCATCGGGGCCGACGGAATCCACCGGGCGGAGCTGGCTGTCACGCCGACGAGCGCCGGGATTCTCGTCCGCATCGAGTCAACCGATCCGGCCGATCCGGTCCGTGGGATCCATGTGTGGATGCCCGATTGGAAGGGGAAGAGCTTTGCAGGAGAGGTGTGGAAGCCAGGGGCGCCGTTCTCGCCGTTTCATCCGCTCTTCCTCGAGCGCCTCGATCCCTTCTCGACGATCCGCTTCATGGCCTGGCAGGAGACCAATAGCTCTGACGTCCGCACCGTTGCCGACGCACGCCCCGCCGATGCTGCCCGACAGAGCTCCGGCTCTGACGGCTCGGCGAGCGAGCCGAAGGTCAACGGCGTCTCGATCGAGCAGATGGTGCAATTGGCCAACGACCTCGACGCCGATCCGTGGTTCAACATGCCGCCGCGGGCCGACGATGCGTATGTTCGCGCTTTCGCCCAGACGGTCCGCGACCGGCTCGAGCCGGGGCGGAAGGTGTATGTCGAATGGTCGAACGAGATCTGGAACTGGGCCTGGGGCTTCGACGGGGCCAGGTATGTCGACGAGGTGGCGTCGCGGCCGGAGTATGCCGGCCTCGATCATTGGCAGGTGGCCGGTCGGGAGGCGAAGCGCGATCTCGACATCTGGAGCAGTGTCTTCGCCGGGCAGTCGTCGCGCCTCGTGCGCGTGGCGGCGGGCCAAGCGGCCAACGAGTGGATCGTCGACCGTGTCGCCTCGGCGATGGGGGGCTCGTTCGACGTCCTCGCCATCGCCCCCTACTTCGCGCCGACCGACGAACAGCGCGCCGGCTACACCGCCGCCACGACCGTTGACACTGTCCTTGCCGACTGCCGCGTCGCCGTCGACACGGCCCTTGACTGGACGCGGCGCCACAAGGCCCTTGCCGACACGTGGTCGGCGACGCTCGGCCGCCCCGTCGGGCTGGTGGCCTACGAGGGGGGCATTCATCTCGATGGTCGCGGCGGCCCGGCCCAGCAGGCCTTCTACGATGCCACGAACGACCGGCGGATGGGAGACATCTACCGGCAATATCTCGCGGGGCTCGCAGCCGCGGGGATGAGCGTGTATGTCGATTTTCAGCTCACCGGCCAGTCGGGCGCTTCCCCCTGGGGGGATTTCGCCAAGCTTCATGCGATGGATGAGCCGACGGCCACCGCCTGGCGCTATTCCGCAGTCGTGGCCGCGGCTGCGGCGAGCCTCCCCCCGAGCCCGGCCGCCCGCCCGGCGATCGACTTCGATGGCGATGCGATCGCCGACCTCGTATGGCGCGACGCCACCACCGGGGCGCTCGTCGCCCGGCTCCTCGATGGCAACGGCACCACGAAGGCGACCCGGGCGCTCGGCGGCGGCGGTGGAATCAACACGCTCGCCACGATCGGCGACTTCGACGGCGACGGCGTTTCCGATCTTGTTTGGCGCAACAAGTCGACCGGCGTGAGCATCCTCAAACTTCTCCGGGCCGATGGCACGGCGAAGGGGACGGCTTCCCTCGGCGGGAGCGCGGTCTGGCAGATCGAGACGTCAGACGATTTCAATGGCGATGGCCGCGACGATCTCGTCTGGCGCCACGGCCCGAGCGGCTCGATCGCGATCTGGCTGATGAACGGCAGCCGCGTCGCGGCGAGCGCCGCGATCGGCGGCGATCTGACCTGGCGCCTCGTCTCCACCTCCGGCCGCTACGATGCCGACGGCGACGGTAAGGCCGATCTCCTCATGCGCCACGCCGGAAGCGGCGCCACCATGCTCTGGCTCATGGATGGCGTCGCGAAGCGATCGGTGACGGCGCTCGGCGGCGATGCTCGCTGGGAGATTTCCGCCACCGGCGACTTTAACCGTGATGGCAAGGGAGACCTCCTGTGGCGCGACGTCGTCTCGGGCACGACGGCGATCTGGCTGATGAACGGCCCCACCGCAGTCACCACCGGCATCCTTCTCTCCTCGGCCGGAGCGACCCCCGCCGCGGCCTGGTCGGTGGTGGCGACGGTCGGCGCTGGTGCCGGTTCTGGCCGGCCCGGGATCGTTGTCCGCGAGGGGACGACGGGGCGGACGCTCCTCTGGTCGATGGACGGCGTGACGACAGCGGCCACCACGCCGCTGTTCGGTGATCTCCGCTGGTCGATCCTCCGCCGCCCTGGCCGGGCCGTTGGCTGACACGTTTCCGCCCTGTGGCAGTAAGCTTTGGACGTGTGGTGCTGGGAAACGGGGAATGTCTGCCGGGGAAGTGACCCATGCGCGAAGCAAGACGAATGGTGTTGAAGTCGGGGGTCGCGGCGGTGGCGTGGCCGCTGGTGACGGCGGTGGCCCGGGGGGCCGATCCTGCCGCGCCGCTCCCGGTGGCCGTCATTGGCCCTGGCGGCATGGGGCGATCGCATCTGGAGCACCTCGCCCGCCGCAAGGACGTCCGCGTGGCGTGGGTTTGTGATGTCGACGCCGACCGGCTCGCGGCCGCCAAGTCGCTCGTCGTCGACGCCGGGCACGATGAGCCGCAGGGGAGCGCGGATCTTCGCGACGTCCTCGCCGACAAGGAGGTGCGCGCGGTGTGGATCGCCGCCCCCGATCATTGGCACGGACCCGCCGCGATCCTCGCCGCCGACGCCGGGAAGCATGTCTATGTCGAGAAGCCCGCCTGCCACAATCTTCGTGAGGGGCGGCTGATGGTCGAGGCCGCCCGGCGCAACCGCGTCGCCATGCAGGTGGGGACGCAGGCCCGCAGTGCCCCGATGATCCGCCGGGCGGTCGAGAAGCTCCGCGCCGGGGCGATCGGCGAGGTGATCGTCGCCAAGGCCTGGAACAGCCAGCGCCGCGGTTCGATCGGCAAAGAAAACCCCTCCGATCCCCCCGCGAGCCTCGCCTACGATCACTGGGTCGGCCCGGCCGCCTGGCAGCCCTATCAGAAAAATCTCCTCCCGGGGCTGTGGCGGTTTTGGCGGAACTTCGGCTGCGGCGACATCGGCAATGACGGCGTCCACGAG
>JBAWVV010000477.1:0-3284 GCA_037147115.1 Planctomycetia bacterium
TTCACGTTGCCGGGGGCCTTTTCCCAGTGCGGTTGGTCGGTGTCGATTCCCGCCCGCAGGGCCTGCCAGTGGGCCTCGGTGGGGAGCTGGATGTTGAGCCCGGTCTCCTGCCGCTTCCAGGCGCACCACGCCTGGGCCTCGAGGCAATTGACCTCCACCGGCCAGTCGAGCGGCAGGGGGATCTCGTCGAGGAGGTTGCGCTGCTTCCACGTGCCCCCCTCATGCCGCCAGAAGCGCGGGTGCTCCGCCTTCGTGTAGCGGAGCCAGCCGCGCCCCTCCTCGGTCCAAAACGACTCGTCGCGATAGCCCCCCGCCGCGATGAACTCGAGGAACTCACCATTGGAGACCAGCTGCCGGGCGGCGCTGAAGGAAGGGAGATGGACCTCCTCGGTGCCGTATTCGTTGTCCCAGCCGTAGGTCTGGTCGTCGTCGCGCTTGCCGAGGGGTACGGTCCGCGCCGGCACCTCCACCCACGGGTTCTCCGGTGTTGGCCCCTGCTCGCGGCACGTGCGCCACAGCCGCCGTTCATCAGCGCTGAGCTCCTCTTCGCGCCGCAGATCGGCCAGCGGCATCTGGCGGAGAATCGCCGACGAGGTCTCCAGATGGATCCGCTCGTGTTCGATCCCCATCAAAATCATCCAGGCTGGCGAATCCTGGCGGATCGGCAGTTCCAGCGGCATCGAGCGGATGAAGGCGTCGACGCGGCGGCGAACCTCGCGGCGGTAGGCGCGGACGGCAGCGACGCTCGGCCAGTCGTAGTGGGCGGCATTGAGATCGTCCCATGACATCTCGTCGACACCCACCGCCATCATCGCCTCCATGCGGGGATCGACGCGGGTCTTGAAGAGCCGGGCGACGTACAGCTTGTTGACGTAGAACGTCGCCGGATGGGCGAGATAGAAGATTGGCGGGTGCCGCAGCGGCTCGTGGCGGACGAAAAACGCCGCCTCGTGGCGGATCAGGTCGAAGAGCCTCTCGTCGAGCTCACAGGTGCGGTGGAAGTAGGCGAGGATCTCCGCCCGCTTCGCAGCCACCGGATCAGCCGCCGCCGGATCGGCCGTGAGGAGGATGGTCTTGGTAGGGACAAGGCCGTCGATTGCGGCAAACGGCAGGGGGGCGTCGTCTCGGAGCGGTTCATGACGGGAACCGGCGGACGTGGCCACGGAGCTCATGCGGACTCACCAGGAGGGGATCGGCTGAAGATATCTTCAACTGTAGCACCGGCCCGCAGTCCTTCCAGCAGCCGGCGGGGGATCGGATTGGCGGCCCCCAGCAGGGCCCCGACGACCGCCCCCCGGTGGCAGTTGTCGCCGCCGCACAGCGCGTTGGCGAGGACTCCGGCGGCGAAATTGTCGTGGTGCCGCCAGGCGAGGACGAGGGCGGCAGGGAAGGCATCAGGGATGTAGCAGGCGGTGGAGAGGCGGGTGCCGACGACGGTGCGATCGGGAAGATCGGCCCAACCGGCAAGCTTGGCCGCCGAGATCCAGTCGGTCGCCTCCTCGAGAATCGCCTCCCGTAGAGCCCCGCCCCGGCAGACGCGGACGAGGATTCGCACGAGGACATCCGCAGCGGCGAGAACGTCCCGGTCCTTATGGGTGAGATTCACATGCTCGCGAACGATTCCCCGCAGGTCGGGGTGGCGGTCGCCGAGGGCCGCCACGAGCGCCGCCACCGGCACGAGCCCGCCGATGTGTTCGTCGCGGACGCCGCAGTTGATCGGCTTGCGGCCATGGGCGAGGTTGGTGAAGAAGTGGCGGTGGTATTCCTCGACGTAGGTATCGCGATGGCTCCCCGGGCGACGCATAAAGGCGACGTATTCCCCGAGCCAGCGTTCGGCGTCCCAGTGCCGGTTGCGCCTCACCAACGCCGCCAGTTCCACGGCCAGTTTGGAGTTGAGCGTGTTCTCCCCCGCCTCGAGGAGTTGGTGGTAATGAATCCCACGCTTCCCCCAGTATTGGGCCTGGTCGTGGAGGATCTCCCCCTCCGGGCCGGCCGGCTCGTAGCGACTCCGCCACAGGATGCTGTCGGGATGAACCTGCTTCGGCGCAGCGTAGCCCGACAGACCGGGATGATCGCGGTCGAGGGCTGCCCGGTCGTAGTACCAATGGACTGGCATTGCGATCGCATCGGCAACGAGCGCCCCCACGAAGGCCCGCACGGCCGGATCATCGGCCCAGGCGAAGCGGTCGGCGTCGGCTTCGCTCCGGGGGAGCGGGGTCGTGGAAGCACCACGATCGGTCATGGGAGGATCCTCGCGAAGAACTCGCGGACGCGGGGCTCGGGGCAATGTTCGAACATCGTAGACGCCGGGCCGCTGGCGACGACCTTGCCGCCGCCGACAAACGCCACCTCGTCGGCCACGCGGCGGGCAAAGCCCATCTCGTGCGTCACGAGCACAAACCGGGTGCCGATCTCTTTGAGCTCGCCGATCATCTCGAGGACTTCGGCGGTCATCTCCGGATCGAGGGCAGAGGTCGGCTCGTCGAGAAACAGCCGCTCCGGCTGGGTCGCGAGGGCGCGGAGAATGGCGATCCGCTGCTTCTGCCCGCCGGAAAGCTGCGAGGGTCGCTTGTGGGCGTGCTCTGCCAGCTTGAAGCGCTCGAGTGGCTCAGCGACCCGCTCGCGCGCCGCCGCGGGAGTGAGCCCATGAACGTGAATGAGCGGAAGTGTCAGGTTGTCGAGGGCCGAGAGATGGGGAAAGAGGTTGTAGGCCTGGAAGACGGTCCCTACTTTCCGCCGGTAGGCGAGGAGCCCGGCTTCGTCGCGGGGCACCGAGACGCCGGCGAAGCTCACGCTCCCTTCAATCGGGAGATCGAGCCCGGCAAGGATTCGCAGGAGCGTCGTCTTCCCGCCGCCGGAGGGGCCGACGAGGACGAGCGCCCGGATGTCGCCCGTCTCCAGGTCGAGGCGGTCGAGGACGGTCGTTGTCCCGAAGGCCTGCGTGAGTCCCTTGACGACAAGCTCCATTAGCCGGCCTCGTAGGCGAAGTGACGCTCGAGCCAGCGCGAGAGCGCCGAGAGGGGGAGCGTGAGCATGAGATACCCGGCAGCCAGCGGCAGGTAGCTTTCGAGCGTCGAGTAGGTGAAGGAGTTGACCTCCTGTGCGGCGAGCGTGAACTCGCTGACGGCGATCACCGAAAGCAGCGACGAATCCTTGATGAGCGACACAAGCTGCCCGGCGACGGCGGGGAGGACGAGGCGGATCGCCTGCGGCAGGATCACCAGGCGCAGGCTCTGCCAGGGGGTCAGCCCGATCGCCCGGGCGGCATCGCGCTGCCCGGCGGG
>JBAWVV010000478.1:0-3268 GCA_037147115.1 Planctomycetia bacterium
CTTCGACGACCGCGGGCGACTGTGGGTCGCCGAGGCCTATGCCTATCCGAAGCGCGTCGCACCGGAGGAGGCCCGCGACCGGATCCTGATCTTCGAGGACACCGACGGCGACCATCGGCTCGATTCCCGCAAGGTGTTCAAGGAGGGCTTGAACCTCGTCAGTGGCCTCGCAGTCGGTTTCGGCGGCGTCTGGGTCGGTGCGGCCCCCGACTTCCTTTTCATTCCCGATGCCGACGGCGACGACATCCCCGACGGCGAGCCGCAGGTCCTCCTCGACGGCTGGGGCTGGCAGGACACCCACGAAACCCTCAACGCCTTTATCTGGGGCCCCGATGGCTGGCTCTACGGTTGTCACGGCGTCTTCACTCACTCGAGCGTCGGCAAGCCGGGCACCCCGGCCGACGAGCGCACGAAGATCAATGCCGGCATCTGGCGCTACCATCCGGTCCGTCATGAGTTCGAAGTTTTTTCAGAAGGGACGAGCAATCCCTGGGGGGTCGACTTCAACGATCTGGGGCATGCCTTCCAGACCGCCTGCGTGATCCCCCACCTCTACCACGTCATTCAGGGGGCCCGATACGAGCGGCAGGCCGGCCAGCACTTCAATCCCTGGACGTTCGACGACATCAAGACGATCGCCCGCCACCGCCACTGGACGGGGGGGCAGTGGAACAACGCCGATCGAGATAAATCAGACACCACCGGCGGCGGCCACGCCCACAGCGGGGCCTGCATCTACCTCGGCGGCACCTGGCCCGACCGCTACCGCAACAAGCTGTTCATGAACAACATCCACGGCGCCCGGCTCAACGAGGATCGGCTGACGCCGGTCGGTTCGGGCTATGTCGGGGACGGCGAGCCCGATTTCCTCTTCGCCAACGACACCTGGTCGCAGTTCATCTCGCTCCAGACCGGGCCCGACGGCCAGATGGTGCTCATCGACTGGTACGACCGCAACCAGTGCCACCACAACGACAACGAGTCGCACGATCGCGGCAACGGGCGGATCTTCAAGGTGATGTACGACCGCGGCGACACGGCCGCGGTGAAGGTCGACCTGGCGGCGCAGAGCGACGCCGAGCTCGTTGATCTCCTCTCTCATGACAACGATTGGTTCGTCCGCCACGCCCGTCGGCTCCTCCACGAGCGGGCCGTCGCCGGCCGGCTTGCCGACGACATCGGCGGGCTGCTCGAAGCGAAGCTCGCCGCCGCGCCGACGGCGGCCAAGCGGCTGCGCGTCATCTGGGCGATGCACGTGACGGGGAAGCTCGATGCCGCTCGAACCGAGACACTCCTCGACGATCCCGATCCGGCGGTCCGGGCCTGGGCAATCCAGCTCGCCAACGAGACCGGCAGCATTCCCCTCGAAACCCGCATCGGCCGTTACCGGCAACTCGCCGCCGACGATCCCTCGCCGGTGGTCCGCCTTGCCCTCTGCTCGGCGCTGCAGCGGATGCCGCTCGAGGCCCGCTGGGACGTCTGTGAGGGGCTCGTGGGGCATGCCGAGGATGCCGGCGACCACAATCTTCCCCTCATGAATTGGTATGCCATCGAGCCGTTGGTGACGGTCGATCCCGAGCGCGCCATGGCGCTGGCTGCAGCGTCGAAGATCCCGACGGTGTCGCGGTTCATCGTCCGTCGCGCCGCCTCCGAGGAGGGCTGCTATGAGGCGCTCGTCGAACGCCTCGCCGCCGCCGACTCCGCCACGCGGAAGGAGATGCTCGGGGAGATCGTCACGGCGCTGGCCGCCCGCGGAAGGATGACGGCGCCAAAGGGCTGGGAGCAGGGCTATGAGGCGATCACGACCGACACTGACGAAGCGGTCCGGCGGCTGGCCGGCGTGGTCGCAGTCCGGTTCGGCGATCCGCGCGTCCTTCCCCAGCTGCGGGGCGTGCTCGCCGACCGCGACGCCCCTCAAAGTGAGCGTCAGGAGGCGCTCGAGGCGCTCGTCAGCTCCCGCGACGAGGGAACGCCGCCGGTGCTCCACGCCCTCATCGATGACAAGATCATGCAGAAGGGGGCGATCGTGTCGCTGGCGGCCGTGCCCCACGATGCCACGCCGGGCGTCCTCCTCGACGCCTACGAGGGGCTCAGCGACGAATGCCGGCAGGCGGCGATCGCCACGCTCGTCTCGCGCCCCGCCTGGACGATCGCGCTCCTCGACGCCATCGACGCCGGCAAGCTGCCGCGCGGCGACCTCTCCGCCTTCACCGTCGGCCGGCTCGCGCAGTCGGCCGATACGCAAGTCATCGCCAGGCTCAATGAGGTGTGGGGGACGATCCGCACCACCCCAGACGACCGCAAGGCGGAGTTTGACAAGTGGCGGAGCGCCTTCAAGCCGGCGGCCATGAAGGGGGCCGACCTGTCGCACGGCCGCGAGGTGTTCGTGAAGACCTGCGGCGCCTGCCATCTGCTTCATGGGCAGGGGGGGAAGATCGGCCCCGACATCACCGGATCAAACCGGGCCGATCTCGAATATCTTCTCGCCAACCTCCTCGACCCCAGCGCCATTGTCGGCCGCGACTACCAGATGACGACGGTGCTCTCGAAAGATGGCCGATCGATCGCCGGGATCGTCGTCAAGGAAAGCCCGACGAGCGTCACCCTCCAGACCCCCACCGAGCAGGTGACGGTGCCCCTCGACGACGTCGAGACGCGCGTGCTCTCGCCGCAGTCGCTGATGCCGGAGAACCAACTCGGCCAGCTCAAGCCCGACGAGGCCCGCGACCTCGTGGCCTATCTGCGGCACCCGTCGCAGGTGCCCCTCCCCGGTGAAGGGCCGCCGCCATTCAACGACGAGGGCCGGATCCTCGGAGCGGTGGAGGGGGAGACGATGACAATCGCCGCCAAGAGCGCTGGCGGCATCCAACTCCAAGACATGGCGAGCTTCAAGGCAGCGCGCTGGAGTGGCAATTCCCACGTCTGGTGGACCGGCGCCCGCCCCGGCGCGAAGCTCGTTCTCGAGGTGCCGGTGGAAGTCCGCGGCCGCTATGAAATCGTCGCCGTCTGCTCGAAGGCCCACGACTACGCGACGGTCACCCTGTCGTGGAACGGCGCGCAGCCGACCGCCCCGATCGACCTCTACGACAAGGATGCCGTCACCGTGACGCCGGAAGTGTCCCTCGGGGTTTTCGACCTCGAGCCCGGCACGGTGCCGCTGACGGTCGACATCGTCGGCGAGAACCCAGCGGCCACGAAAGCCTGGATGTTCGGCCTCGACTACCTCCGGTTCGTGCCGGTGAAAGCCTCTGCCCCCACCCCCTGAAAC
>JBAWVV010000479.1:0-3253 GCA_037147115.1 Planctomycetia bacterium
TGGCTCAATTGGGCCCTGATGGCGCTGTTCCTCGCCGTCATCGTCAGTGGGATCTGGGGGCTGGCGGTGCAGCAGTGGATCCCCGGCTGGATGCTCGAGCAGGTGCCGGCCGAGACGATCTACGAGCAGATCGATCATGTCGCTGCCCAGCATTGCCGTGAGGCAGAGCGGCTCGTGCGGGGAATGTGTGTCGCCGATTCGGCGGAGCAGGGCGGGGAGCACGGCGGCGACGATGCCGCGGCCGACTCGGGCGATCATGCCGTCATCACCGGCCTCCGTTCGATGACCGGGATCCAGGGGAAGGTGCTCCAGGTTGTTCAGATCCATGCGGTCATTCCCGGCACGGCGGCGGTCCGGCGGATGTTCTTCGACGAGGTCAAGCCCTACCTTCTCGATGGCCGCCGGTCGGGCTCGAGCCTCGCCTCGCGGGCAACGTCGGTGCGCCTCTTCGCCGCCCTCCGTGGCTCAAGCCCGACCGAGGCGGCGGTCGTCATCGACCATCTCGAACGAACCTGCGACATCCGCCGCCAGTTCGACCTCCAGGCCCGGCTTCACGGCTGGCTCCACGGCTGGCTGCTCGTTCACGTTCCCCTTTCGGTGGCGCTGGGAGTGCTCCTCGCGATCCATGTTCCTGTTGCGCTTTGGTACTGGTGACGCATGGCTGGCCCCGATCCCTTCCCCTCGCCCTCGACCGCCCCGGAGACCTCCCGCGAGCATGCCTCCCGGATCGACCGGTCGTACTACACGCGCACCGCGCCGCTCCTCCGGGTGCAGGGGCGGCTGACGTTCCTCGCCTTCGTCGCCGCGCTCGGCTGGTCAGCATGGGCCCTCACCGACAAATCGCGCCAGCTCGCCCCGGGGGCCGTCGTGGCGGCGCACGCCACTTGGGAGAACGACTGCCAAGCCTGTCATGTGCCCCTCTCACCGATCCGCGAGGGGGGCTGGCAGGAGCAGGTCATCGCCGGGAGCGCGACGCATCCGGCGAAGTGCGAGAAGTGCCACACGCTGGCCTCCCACAGCCTGCGGCAGGTGCCGGCGGAGGTCGGTTCTTGCTCCTCCTGCCATGTCGATCACCGCGGCCGTGAGGCGGACATCAGCCGGGTCGCCGACACGACCTGCACTGCCTGCCACGGCGACATCTCCACCCACTCCATCGCCGCCGCGGGGGAGCCGACGGCCGTCCTCCCCTCCGTCACCCGCTTCGATGCCGACCATCATCCGCCGTTTCAGTCGCTCGCCGCCGACCCGGGGCGGGTGAAGTTCTCCCACGGCCGCCACCTGCGCGCCGGGCTGACGCTCAGCGCCGGCGGCGGCGCTGACAAGGTGGCCTGGACCTATGACCGTCTCCCCGCCGCCGACCGGAGCCGCTACCTTCCGGCCGGCGTCTCGGAGACCGATCTGGTGCAGCTGGACTGTGCCACCTGCCATCAATTCGCCTCCGATCTCCCGCTCGACGTTTCTCTGCGGGATCTTCGCCCCGTCAGCGCCCTCCTTGCCGGCCGGGCGCCCGGCGCGATCGCTTTGCCAGTGGAGTTTGAGCGCCACTGCAGCGCCTGCCACCAGCTCCCCGCTGACGCCGGCACAAGCGCTGACGCCCTCGCGGACGCCGGGACGGCCGCGGACACAAGCGCTGACGCCGACACAAGCGCGGCCACCCGCGCGGACGCCGGGACGGCCGCGGACACAAGCGTCGGCCCCTCCCAGCTTCCCCACGGCCTCGATGCCGGCGCGATCCGCCGGTACCTCGAGACCCGCGCCGTCGCGGCGCTGCATGCTCCCCTCGAGGGCGTCATTCCAGGGGAGCGCCGCCCCCTGCCGGTGGCGCACGTCCCCGAGCCCCCGCGCGACGCGGCGAGCCTCGACGAAGTGAGTGTGGGAGTCGACGCGCGTCGGTTGTTGGTCCGCGGGGTGTGTGAGAAGTGCCATCAGGTTGATCCGGTGACCCTCGCCGCCGAGGGGAGCCTCGTCGCGGCCCTCGCCGGCGACCGCGCTCCCCAGGAGGGATGGTTTGGGGTTGGGCCGAGCCGGATCAAGGTGCTGTGGTTGGAGAAGGCCCGCTTCGATCACTCCGCCCACCGATCGTGGTCGTGCCGCGAGTGCCATGCCGGCGCCTATCCGCCCGCGCTGCCGCCGGCGGATGTCCTCGCCTCCTCTCCGCTCGATCACGGCCAGGTGCTGATCGCCGGGATGGAATCGTGCCTCGGGTGCCATGCCCCGCGCCAGCGCGACGCTGCCTCGGGGCGCGAGTTCGGCGGCGCCCGCTTCGATTGCGTCGAGTGCCATGGCTACCACGGCCACGGGCATCTCCCCCCGCTCCCCGTGGCGCCTTGAGAGCCCTCGACATGACGCGCCTCTTTACCGCCGTCGTGGTGTTCGCCCTCTTCGCGGGTGTCACGCTCCTCCTCCTCCGGCCGCGCGGCACGCGGGTCGCGCCGGTCGGCCCCTACGCGCCGCTCGTCACCACCCCCGCCGCCGTGCCGGCGCTGCGGGCGGCGCTTGGAACCTCCGGCTGCACGTCGTCGGGGTGCCATGCCGGCACGCCCGGGGAAGGGGAGCCGTGGCGGAGCGCTTACTCGGTGTGGGCCCTCCACGATCCCCACTCCCGCGCCGAGCGCGTCCTTCATGGGGCGCTTGCGGCGCAGATCGTCGCCGGGATCGCGGCCGTTGATCCACCGCTGCCGATCGTGCCGGCCCCCGAGAACCGCGCCTGCACCGGCTGCCATGCGCCGCTCGCCGCGCCTCCCGCCGGTGGGATCGATGGGGCGATCGTCGGCGCCGACCCGCGCGCCGCCGAGGGGGTCAGCTGCGAGGCCTGCCACGGACCGGCCGGCGATTGGCTCGTCGCCCACACGCTCCCCGGCTGGCGGCAGTCGATCGAGCGCGAGGGGATGCTCGATCTCGGCGATCCGTCTGTCGCCGCCGCGCGCTGTGGTGAGTGTCATATCGGCAGCCCGCCGACCGCCGACGGCCGGTCCCGTCAGGTGACCCACGCGCTGATCGCCGCCGGGCATCCGCGCCTGGCCTTCGATCTGCGCGCCTTCCGCGCCGGATTGCCCTCCCACTGGCGCGATCCGGCGGCGTTTGCCGAGCGGGCCGCGGCGGAGGGGGGGCGACGTGCCGATCCGATCGAGGAGTGGTCGCTCGGTCGGCTCGCCGTGCTGCGGGCCTATCTCGTTCAGGCCGAGCGGCAATCGATCCCCGCCGGCCCGCCCCCCGCCGACGGCTCGGCGCCAGCGTGGCCCGAGTTCACCTC
>JBAWVV010000480.1:0-3250 GCA_037147115.1 Planctomycetia bacterium
GTTCTGGCCTATCCGGTCTATGTGATGGGAAGTTGTCGCGGGTCGTTTTTCGTGCCCGAGATGGATCTGCAGGCATTCCCGCTGTCCGTCCGGGAGGGCTTCTTGTTGAGAACGGTTCGGCGGGCAGTGCGTTGGTTGCTCGATCTCCGTGTGCCGGATCCGGCAGCTTGAGGATCGCATGGACTTCCGCGTCGTCATCATCGGAGGGGGGATCGGGGGGCTGACGGCGGCCATCCGCCTCGCCCGACAGGGGTGCAGGGTCACCGTCCTCGAATCGCGCGACGCTGCAGGGGGGCTGGCGTCCGGCCTCTCGGCCGAGGGTTTCGCCTTCGACGGCGGGCCGTATGTGCTCCTCGATCGACCCGGTCTCCAATGGGCGCTGGGTCGGCTGGGTATCGATGCCGACATCGAGCTCGGGCTGCGGAGGATTTCCCACGTCTATGAGGTGGGCTTCGATTCCGGCCCGCCGATCTCGATCCATGATTCCCTCGAGCAGACCGCCGCAGCGTTCGAATCGCGGTGGCCGGGCTCCGCGGCGCGGTATGAGCGCTTCATCCGATCGACGGCGGCGATCTACGGCCGGCTGCAGCCCATGCAATGGCGGTCGCGCCCGGGGGTGGCGGATGTCGTCCGGGCCGGTGCCCTGCGGGATCTGCCTTTTCTCATCCGGTCACTTGATTCGGTGTTGAAGTCGTCGGGGCTTCCCGAGCCGATCCTCCAGACCCTCGGCATCTGGACCCATGTGGCCGGGCAGCAGCCCCGAGAGGCTCCTTCGCCTCTGGCCCTGGTTCCTGCCGCGATCCACCGCATGGGTGCATACTGCCCGGCGGGGGGGATCGCGATGATTCCTCGTCTCCTCGCCAGGGTGGCGACGGAGGTGGGCGTGTCGTTCCGTTTCGGGGAGGCCGCGCATCGCATCCGTTGCCGGAATGGGATCGTCACAGGCGTGGAGACGGGGGACGAAACGTTACCGGCCGAGGCTGTCGTGTCGAACGTCGGCCTGGCCACCTATCTGGATCTGCTCGACGAGGATGGCCAACGGGCGGTGGGGAATCGTCGCCGTCGTTCCCTCGCCGCACTGCCGCTGCAGTCCCCGGGCGCTTGCGTGTATCTCGCAGTTCGTGGAAGGTCGCCGGGGCCCTATCTCCGTTTCAGGCTCCGTCCTGAGCCCGACGGCTGCAGGCTTCTCGTCCTCCCTGGTGTGCTCGATCCTTCCCTGGAGCGCGATGGTTGGTTTCCGGCTCGCCTGATCGCGCCGATGAAGCACGTGCGTGCCGAATCGGAGGGAGAAGCGGGGCAGCGCGGGTTTGTCGAGAAGGTCGTGGAGAAGGAACGATGGTGGCGCGAACTGTTCGATGATGTCCGGATTCTCGGTGTTCGCAGTCCAGCCGATTGGGGCCGGCAGTTCAAGCTCCACCGCAACAGCATGAACCCGGTGATGACGTCGCGTTTCATGCTCACGGGACGGTTGGCCCACCGGAGTCCATGGGTCGGTCATCTTTACGTTGTGGGGAGCGCGACCCATCCGGGGCAATGGGTGAGTTTTTCCGCGGTGAGCGGGAATCTCGCCGCCGATCGAGTGCTGGCCGATCGGGGAGTCGACCGATGACGAATCCCGATGGACTTCTCCGCACGGTGCAAGTCCGGCTCGGTAATGGAAAAACCCTGCGGTTAGCGCGAGCCGGCCGGGGGACGCCGATCGTGTTCCTCCATGGCTATCCGGAGAACCTCCAGATCTGGTGCCGTGTCGCTCCGCTGCTCGTGGATCGGTTCGAGACCGTGGCGTTTGATTGGCCGGGAATGGGGTTCAGCGACGAATGGCCGGGAAGCGCTACCCCCGAACGGCAGGCTGGGCGTCTGCTGACGATCCTCGACGACCTCGGCATCGTTCGACCGGTCCTCGTCGGGATCGACATGGGCGCCCAGCCGGCGCTGGTCTTCGCCGCGATGCATCCAGATCGGGTGCGGCGTTTGATCGTGATGAACGCGCTGGTGTTCGGCGATGAACGTACCTCGTGGGAAATCCACCTGCTGCGTCGGTTCGGGTTCAATCGGTTCGCCCTACGGGCCTTGCCCGGGGTGATCTTGTACCGGGCGGAACAGACCTTCCTTCCTTGGAACACGCGGATCGATCCCGCGCTGCGAGCCGATTTTCACCGGGCGTTCCGGTCGCCCGCAGTCCGTCGGTTCATCACGAAGATGTGCGCCGGCTACCAGGGAACGCTCGATCGGCTTCCCTCGTTCTATGATCGGATCGAGAGCCCGACGCTGATCCTCTGGGCGGAATCGGATCACCACTTCCCGGTTGATCAGGCGAAGCGATTGCATCGTACGTTGCCGGGTTCGATGCTCGAGATCGTGCCCGGTGGGACGCACTGGATGACGTTGGTCCGGGCGTCGTCGGTGGCGGAGTCGATCGCGGCGTTCGCGGCTGACGACTTCGGGCAGGACCCCGGTGTCGAGCCGCTGGCCGGTTGATCCGGGTCCGCGGCTGTTAGGCCGGGAGCGGGGCGTGGGGCTCGAGTTGGAAGATCTGCACGATCGTGCCGCTGGTGAAGGCATGGACAATCGCCCCGGTCGCCGGCTCGATGACGACGGCCGATTCCTTCACCGTCCTCCCGGTGAGCCGTTGGATCTCCGCGCGCAGTTGATCACAGGAGACGGCGAACAGGGCTCGGTGGTAGCCCTCCACCTGGGCGGCGCCGGCGGTGCTCCTGGCGAGGATCTTCTCCGCCGGGGTAAGCGCCTCATGGAGCGTGACGACGACGGTCTCGTCGCTGGCGACGACCGTCACCGCCTTCGGGACATGCCCCGATCGCTCCGACTGCAGAGAGAGGGCGATCTGGGCGAGCTCCTTGGGAATCGAAGGGGAAGGAGTGGTCACGGCTTGGCGTCCTGCTGGCCCGGTGCGGCGGGCAGCCGATTCGTCGGTCACCATCAGCCGATCATACGTGACGGCGTCGGGGGAAGCGGGATCGGCGCACCGAAGGGGGCGACGGTGCCGCGCCGGGCATGAAGACGGGTGCGGATTCCCCGCACGACTGCCGATGGGTGCGTGACAATATCCTCGGTGTGGTTTCCCAAACGACGCCGACGTTGGTAGAACCTAGGTCTCGGTAACCGATTCGGACGAACAGGCTTCGTCGGCGTCGTTTCCCGACATCGAACCTCGGTCAACGAGCCGCCCAGCCTGCCCTCTTCGGCGGAGTTGCTGCCTCGCGTTGACCGAAGCGTGAGCGGATTCCCTCTG
>JBAWVV010000481.1:0-3244 GCA_037147115.1 Planctomycetia bacterium
CGAAGTTCACGCCGCGGGTGCCGGCCGGGATCACCGTCTGGCATCGGCCGCAGGGAGTGTTCATCGCCAGCGGCCCGGGGTTCAAACGCGACGAGCTCGTCTTCGGCGCCCGTCTCCTCGACGTCGCCCCCACGATCCTCCACTGGTTCGGCCTGCCGGTCGGCGCCGACATGGAGGGCCGCGTCCTCACCGAAGTGCTCGACGGGCCAAGGCGGCCGGTCGAAACCGTGCCCACGTGGGAAACCGATGCAGGCCATCGCAGGGAGCGAAAAAGCCTCGGGGCGGGGGCCGACAAGGCACTCCTCGAGCAGTTTGTCGCCCTCGGCTACATCGATGAGATCCCCGACGATCCCGGCCAGGCCGCCGCCGAGACCAACCGCGAGAACGACTGGAATATCGCCCGGGCGTGCATGTACGGCCAGCGCTACGAACAAGCCCTGCCGCTGCTGGAAAACTGTTTTCATGCGGCCCCCTTCCGCACCGACTACGCGCAGGTGCTCGCCACCTGTCAGATGCAGCTCGGCCTTCTCGACGAGGCCGACGCCACGGTTGCCGTGGCTGCCGAGACGTTCGGCCGCACCGAACAGGCCGATCTCGTGCGCGCCTCGATCGCCATCCAGAAAGAGGATTTTCACGCGGCCCTCGAGGCCCTCGAGCGCGTCCGGGAAAAAAGCCCGGGTGAGGTGCAGCTGCAATTGATGCTCGCGCAGAGTTATCTGGCGCTGCGGCGCTTGAGCGACGCTGAGACAGCCGCCCGCGCCGTGCTCGCGGCCGACCCACACAATCCGCAGGCCTTCTTGATTCTCGCGCGGTGCGCGCTGCGGACCGGCCGGGCCGAGGAGGCGGAGGAGGCGGCCGCCGAGTGCGTCAGCCTACAGTTCGGCAATCCCTACGGGCATTTTCTGATGGGGGCGGCGCTCGCGAGCCAGGACCACCTCGAGGAGGCGGTGCGGCCGCTGGAGAATTGCCTGCAGCTGGCCCCCTCTTTTTTCCGCGCGCAGCGGCTCCTCGCTCGGGTCTATCGCCGGCTCGGGCAGCCGGACCGGGCCGCGGTGTGCGAGTCGCAGGGCTACGCGTCGCTCCACGGCCTGCGGAAGGAGCAGGCGGCCGCGCAGGCGGCCACGCGAGAGAAGGCGAAGGCGCGGGCCGCGATTCGCGCCGAGCAGGATCGGATCCGGCAGGCGGAGATCGATCGCAAAAAGGCCGACTACGACGCCATCGAGCCGAAGGAGTTTTTGATCGTGTCGGGGCTGCCGCGGTCGGGCACGTCACTGATGATGCAGATGCTCCGAGCCGGGGGGATCGAGCCGCTCACCGATGCCAAGCGAACGGCTGACGAAGACAACCCGGAAGGTTACTGGGAGTGGGAGGAGATCAAAAAACTCCCCAAGAATCCCCGGCTCATCGAGCAAGCCGAGGGAAAGGCCGTGAAGGTGATCTCGGCGCTCCTGCCGAGCCTGCCCGGCAAGCACCGCTACACGATCATCTCCATGGTGCGTCCCACCGAGCAGGTGGTCGATTCGCAGTGGGCGATGCTCGCCCGAAAGGGGACGCAGCCGAAGAGCGAAAAGAAGCATCTCATTGAGGTGCAGGAGCACCACAGCCGGCAAATCCGTGAGGTCTTGAAGAAGAGCGAGCGGGTGACCCTGCTCGAGGTGTCGTACCTGGAACTCATGGCCGACCCAGATTCTGTGATCGCAAAGCTTGCCGAACTCCTCCCGGGCCGGTTCACCCCTGGCCCGGCCGTGGCCGCGTGCGTGAAGCCGCAGCTCTTTCGCAATCGCGGTGGCTGAGTCACAGGCTCTTTGAACGTGCGAATGACTTGTGGAAGCGAAGACACTCAGATTCGATCTCGAGGAAGCGCGTCTCGGCAGGCGCCCGGCGCCGAGGCCTCTCAGGCATGTGTCGATTGGTGCGTGCGCCGGCGCGTGGATTCGTGCGGGATGGTGTCGATTGGTGCGCGCCGGTGTCGATTCGGCATTTTGTCGGTTTTTGACGCTTGCGGATTTTTTGTCTGCCTCACACAACCACGGAGCTGAGGCTTGCGGTTCGTACGCCACACACACACACACGAAGACTCGCTCATCACAAGGCCTCCAGTTTCGTCCACCCGTATTTCCCGCATCATTGTTTCCGTCGGCGTGGCGTCCTTGGTTGGTTCGCTGGCTGCTCCGACGGCGGCGTCGTCGGGCCACGCTTCTGGCGTGACGCTCGCGGCAGCGGTGGCGGAGGGCCCTGACACTCCTCCGCCACCGTTTGCCGGCACCCGGCTCGGTTGTCCTGTACCAGGGGATACGCAGCCAACGATGCGCGTGGCTGCCGGGAGCGAAAGCACCGCCTCCGCGTCTGGCCCTACCGTCGACCGAGCCTGGTCGTAGAACGGCCTCTCGAGGCAGCGAGTCTCGTGGTGGATTCCCGACTGGGGAAACATGGCCGCGTAAGGTGCCGGTGCTCGCCCCCTCCGCCGATACCGTTTGTCGAATCGCTACCGCCCGAAATGAGCGCTGCTTCCGCGACTCGGAAGGCCACCGGGAATCGGCTCCGCGCCGTCAGGGCCCGGCGACGGCCTCCGAGCCGTCGCGGCTGACGAGCGCCGCGAACACGGTGGCGTCGATCTCGTTGGCCATGAACGTCACGCTGCCGTCGCCCATCGCCGCCCCCACGCCGCCGGGGTGGAAGGCGTAGGGGTTGTCGTCGTTGAGCACGTTCACGACCGAGCAGCCGGCCTGCTGCGGGTCTGCCTCCGACTTGCCACTGAGGCCGCGGGCGTGACGGGCGGTGTTCCAGTCGCCGTAGAACGAGTTCAGGATCGTGGCCCCGCCGGGGGCGGAAGCACCGAGGGGGCGGCCGACGAAAAACCGGCGCTGCCGGCCGGCCTCCTCGACGAACGCCAGCGTCCGCGACAGCCCGTCGCTGATCTCGCGAAGCCGCACCGTCCGCTTGTTCACGAAGTCGGTCGTGCCGAGCATCGCGTTGTGCGTGAAGTCGGCCGGCAGCCCCGCACACGTGGCCAGGCTCGGATGGAGCCCACGCAGCGGCGCGTAGTCGGTTCTCGGCAGCACCAGCGCGGTGTTCTGCGGGTAGCCGATCACCGTATACCCGGGGCCGTAGTCGGAAGGGATGCCGGAGGGGGTGGATGGGCAGACGAAGAGCGGCACGGGGGAAAAGCATGAGGGGGAGTTGCGTGCGTCGGGAAACGGCGGCGGCAGGTTGACGGGGTCGGCAAGGCCCCGGGTCATGTCAA
>JBAWVV010000482.1:0-3243 GCA_037147115.1 Planctomycetia bacterium
CCCCTGCCCCGCCACCCGCCGGGGGCTGATCACACCGAGGCTCATCGATGCCCCATCAGCTATCAACCGACGCGCCGCAGATAGCGCGGATCGTCGTCATCGGCAGCATCAATGTCGATCTCGTCGTCCGCGTTGCCACCCTCCCCCGCCCCGGCGAGACGGTGCTCGGCGGGCGCTTTGCAAGCGTCCCCGGCGGCAAGGGGGCGAATCAGGCGGTGGCGGCAGCACGGGCCGGGGGCCAAACAACCTTCGTGGCCCGCGTCGGCGACGATCCGATGGGGCGCTCAGCGATCAAAGCCTTCCAGGCCGAGGGGATCGAGACCGACTTCATCACGATCACGCCCGAGTGCCCGACCGGCGTGGCGCTGATCCTCGTCGATGCCGCCGGGGAAAACTCGATCGCCGTCGCAGGAGGGGCCAACGACCGGCTCTCCTCCGACGACATCGAGCGCGCCCGGCCGGCGATCGAGGCGGCCGACGTCCTCCTCCTTCAACTCGAAGTCCCCCTCGAGGCCGTGGCGCATGCCGTGACGATCGCCCGGGCCGCTGGCACTCGCGTGATCCTCAATCCTGCCCCGGCCTGCCCCTTGCCCGCCACGCTCCTAACTGGTGTCGACATCCTCACGCCGAACGAGACCGAAGCCGAGTCGCTTGCCGGCCGAGGCTCCGACACCGCGTCCTCGTCGGCCGATGTCGAACGAACAGCCGGCACGCTCCTCGGCCTCGGTCCCCGGGCGGTGGTTGTCACGCTCGGCCCGGCAGGCGCGCTCGTTGCCGTGGCCGCAGACCGCACGTACGTGCCGGCGTTTCCGGTCGAGCCCCGCGACACGGTGGCGGCCGGCGACGTCTTCAACGGCTGTCTGGCGGTGAGGCTCGCCGAGGGAGGCGATCTCGTCGGGGCCGCCCGGTTTGCTGCCGCGGCCGCAGCGATCTCCGTCACGCGCGAAGGGGCCCAGACCTCGGCACCGCGCCGCGGCGAGATCGAGGCGTTTCTCGCGGCGCGGTCGGGAGTGTGATGGCCGCGGCCCCAGCGGCAGGCGCTTTATTCATAGCCTACTCCCGCCCTCGGGCCTCGATCACGGCCTGTCCTCCCCCGGAGGCGCAGGGAGCGTGATCAGATACCCGGGGAACCGGGCGTCGGGCTCGGGGAGATCGGTCGAGAGGAGCTGAGCGCCGCTCGAGAGTGCCCGTTCGAACCGGCCGAGGTCGCCGCGACGGGGTTCTTCGAGCCCGGCATCGACGCGCGTACGGACGAGGAATCCGGCATCGACGAGGTGGCGGATCTCGTCGTGTGCCGCCTGCGGATCATTCCGCTTCATGAACGCCGCGGCTGGATGATCGGGCGCGACACTCGTGAACAGGAGCCGCCCCGCGAGTACGTCGCTGTTGGCGAGGTAGGCGTCGCTCACGCCCCCCTCGTTGTCCATCAGGCAGACGATCTTGCCGCGGTGTGCGTCGATCTCCGGCCAGCCGATTCCCTCGACCGCCTCGCGGAGCGTGGCCCTGCCAGCGCGGATGTCATCCGGCGCGAGGATCCGCTCGCGGGGGAAGACAGCGAGGATCGTCGCCTCGAGTTCGGCGAAGCCCTCGTCGTTCCAGGGGAGGGGCTGTGGCGGGGCGAAGGCGTCTGACTTCAACTCGATGAGGAGAAAGATCGGGACATGCCGCGGATGGGCGTCGGACCAGGCCTTCACCTCATGAAGCGCCGCATGGAGCGTCGGCACGGTGGTGCGAAAGTCGAAGCCGGGGCTATGGAGCACCTTGATGCCCGGCTTGGCAAGCTCGTCGGTCCACTTCAGTGGCGGCGGAGCCCCTGTCGCAGCGGCCATCTTCAGCCCCAGCGGCGTGGCAAACATGCCTCCGTCGGGGTCGCGGTAGCAGTCGAGTTCGAGATGCCGCAGTCCGAGCGTGCCCAGTTGCTCGTCGAGCGGCCGCTGCGTGCAGTCGATCGCGCGGGCCTCGGCGGGCGCCGCCGCTGCAATCAACTTCGCCACGAGCGGATCGGGGGCCACGTGATAGGAGTTGTGCGTGCCGAGGAGGCGGAGGCGATTGATGCGCAGCGGCTCGTCAGCGGACGCGGCCCCCAGCAAGAGCGTCACCGCCATCAACGAGGCCGCCAAGCGAGTCTGGGCCGGGGAGACACGAAGCGTTCTCATCAAGTTCCCTCTCCTTTGATCACCATTCGCCGCGGCGGCCGAACTCGTGTCGGGCGTTCTCGCCGAAGCGCCGCCCGGCCTCATCCATCCGGGCGAGCACCTCGTCAGCCGGCAGCCCGGCGGCCCCACGCGCGGCGGCGATCACCGTCTGGCATTCGTTGGCATCCATGAAGGAGGCCGCCTCGAGGAGCTTCGCCTCATCCTCGGCCGGCACGGCGAGGAAGCCATGCTTGTCGGCATGGATGAGTTGCCCCGGGAGGATCTCCCTGCCGAACACCGTCACATCGACGCCGAAGCGGACCGGCACGACATGAGCGTGGCCGACGCACAGTCGACGGGCAATCGCCTTGAAGCCGGCGTTGGTCATCTCGTCGACATCGCGGATCGCCCCGTCGGTGATCGTGCCGACGCACCCCAGCGCCCGGTGGGTGTTGGAGCTCACCTCCCCCCAGAACGACCCGATGACCGCCGGCTTGTCGAGATCCTGGACGACGGCGATCTTCGGCCCCGGCACGCCGGCGACATACTTCCGGTAGTCGCTCCATGCCGATGCGTTGGCCTTGTGGGAAGCCTGCGACGGCTCGACGACGAGGGTCACCGCATAGCCGACCATCGGCCCCATCTGCGGCATGAAGTCGCGCGTCTCCTCGAGGTTGAATCCGGCCGCGGCGATGTCGTGCCGGGTGATCTGCTCCCAGCCGTTGTAGATCGTCGGCGTGTTCCAACGTTTCAAGCGGAGCAGGTCGGCATGGGGCAGGGGCATGGCGGGAACTCCTCATGGCATCGGGGCGAGCCGCAGAATACCAGGGGCCCCACCCCCGGTGCCCCACGGCTCCGAAATCGGCTTGCCGTGAAAGCTGCTCGGCGTCGAACTATCCTCGGGCTTTCCCCCGGAGCCTCGCCATGCCCTTCGTCCCCCTCGCCGTCACCCTCCTCTCGATCGTCGTCGGCGCCGGCGTCGCGGTGCCGTCGGCGCGATTCTGGGGCGACCTCGCCCAGTCGCATCTGGTCGGCTGGTTCATGGGCTGCCTGATCGGCACGGCCCTCGGCTCGATGGTCGACTGGACGTGGAGCCCGATCATCCAGA
>JBAWVV010000483.1:0-3240 GCA_037147115.1 Planctomycetia bacterium
GGCCGCCTGATTCAGGGGGATCGTTCAGGCCGCCTGGCGCCCGCGCCGCGGGAACCACTCCGCCTCGAGGACAAGCAGTGCCACCCGGTTTTCGAGGTTCGGTCGGAAGACGACCAGGAGAAGCACCGGGAGGAACCAGGCCATGAACAGCCCGCCGTCGTGCGCCTTCCAGAACTGGCTGCCGATGAGGACGGCGGCGGTGCAGCTCAAGAGCGTGCCGAGGTTTTTTGGGGAGGGCCAGATCGCGAGCGTCCCCATCATGGCGACGAAGGCTGCCAGCACCGGGAGCCTGAAGACGGCATCGTTGGCCGGCAGAGACCAGAACCCCTCGAGCGTGACTTCGTTGGGGAAGATCCAGCCGAACATTTGCCGCAGCTGGCCGGAGAAGATCGCGGTGTTGGGCGACCGCAGCGCCAAGGCGGCAACCAGGACCGCCAAGGCCACGGCGACGCCGACGGCAAACCGACGGATTCCCCGCTCCCAGTAGAAACTGCACCACAGCGGGAGGAGGAAGACCGGGTAATAGATCGTCCCCATCGCCATCCCGATGAGGAACCCCGAGGCGAGCGGGATCCGATAGCAGGCGATCGCCCAGATAATCAGCGCCCCGGGGAGGGCATGGTCGACCCGCCCGGTCATGATCGCCGTGTAGGGGAGGAGGAGGTAGAGGACCGCTGCGGCGATCCCCAGGCGGGCGTTCTCAAAGTGCCGCCAGCCGGTGAACACCATCCCGGCGACGATCGCCAGTTGCGAGAGGATCGCCATCACCCGGGCGGTGGTCTCGTTGACGATCCGCGCGTCTCCGGCGGCCTCGACCGTCCCCTTTCCATCGGCATCGGGGGAGAAGATCCGCTGCGCCGAGATCCGCGGGAGGAGGAAGAGGAGCGGGTAGCCGGGGCCGAGACGCTCGAGGGGATCGACCTGGTTAGCCTCGCCCCGCTCCGCTTGGGCAGCCGTCCGGGACGCGGCGGCGGCGGCGGCGGCGATGTCTGACTGCTGGGGGCGCGACGTGATCACGTTGGCGAGGAGGAACACGAGGAGCGAGCTCCCCAGGAACACCAGCCCCCCCGTCGTCAGATTCGGCTCGAGGAGCGGCCGACGGACCATCATCGAGTCGAACAGCATCCTCACCAGGAATGCCGCCGACACCGAGAACAGCCAGATGTAACCGAGCTGGAGCGCTGCCTGGTTGGCCCGGAAACTCCCGTACTCCACCGCCAGCAATCCCGGCGCGAACAGGATCAGGCCGACGAGATCGAGGTTTCTCACGCTCCAAACGCGGTTGAACTTGAAAAACAGCGCGATCGAGAGAAGCGACGAAAGATAGAACCACGTTGTCGGATTGACGCGGTAGTAATGGAACAGGATGTCGCTCATGCACACGCTCGTGGCAAGGGCCCGCTCCCGGCCCTCGTTTCCGCCCCGGCGTCCGATCCGGGGCGAGGACCTGGCGCCGCGGAGTCGTCGCTGGCTCCAAAGGCGGTGATCCGGCGGGCACCGCGGTCGCTGCGGCCGACGTCGGGATTCACCCCGACAGGGTACGGCGTGGACTCCGCTTTTGAAAGCCACGGCCCCCCCGTGGCCGTCCGCGGCGGGGAGGCGTGCCCGGTTCGGGGGCAAAAAGGAGCGGGCCGGGGCGGGGTTCACCCCGCCCCGGCCCCTCCGGGATCATCGATTTTGGTGCCGGCTTTGGCCCCGCGGGGCTGCGGCGTCGGCACGTGCGGCTGGGGTCAGTCGGCGTTCGCCGACTCGCCACCGGCCCGGGTGACCAGTGCGGCGTAGATGCGGATCGTTATGTCAGACGAGAGGACACGCACCGAGCCGTCCCCGAACACATGGTTGGCACCGGCCGAGTGGAAGGCGTATGGCTCGCCGGTCCCCTCGGTGCCGTAAACCGCCCCGCCGTAGGCAGCCGTCTCGACGCTCTCACCGTTGGTGACGTTGACGGCGCCGGTGGCATTCCCGCCGCCAAAGAGCGTGCCGTCGGCGGACGAGCCGTCGAAGGCAAAGTCGCTCGCCGGACGGCACCAGCCGCCGCCGTTGATTCGCCGGGCCGGGAAAATACCGGAGGCATTGTCGGCCTTCTTGCCGCGGGTCCACTTGTAGGGACGGCCGGCCGATTCGGCGATCGCGATCGTCTTCGACGTGCCGTCGATGGCGTCGGCGAGACGCGGCTTGACGGTGCCGTTGTAGTCCTTCGGCATGAAGCCGTCGCCCGAGCTCGACTTCTGGGCTCCCTGGGCCGCGTTGCTGGCGACGTCGGCGAGGTTGTCGTTGATCGTGCCGCCGTTAGCCAGACGCGAGTCGACGAAGATGGTCGGCGAGTAATCAGTCGTGGCGGCAAACAGGCCGACGGTGGCAAAGCCGGTGCCGGCCGCGTTGGCCACCGCCTTGATGTCACCCGTGGGATAGCCGCTCCCCGAGGTGGTGTCGGGGTCACCGTCGAAATTGTTGCTCGACGGCGCCGTCGGGCACAGGAACGTCTGCAGGCGGGTCATCGCGAGAACCGCGTTGGGGATCGAGTAGCCCCCGGCGGTGTTCGGCGTCAGGCTGCTCCAGTTTTGCTTGATGTCCCAGCGGTTGCCGAGGTTGCCCTCCTCGAAGAACGGGAGGAGTCGCGTCACCCAGGCGACCCGCGCCGCGCCGTTGTTGGGCCGGTAGCTGTTGGGAAGGGTGCGCTTGGCGCCTTCGTGGTTCAAAATCGCCAGGCCGATCTGCTTGAGGTTGTTGGAGCACTTCGAGCGGTTGGCGGCTTCCCGGGCGGCCTGGACGGCCGGCAGGAGCAGCCCGACAAGGGTGCCGATGATCGCGATCACCACGAGCAGCTCGACGAGCGTGAACGCCCGACGCGCGGGAACGGAGCGGATAGACATGGGAGTTCCTCGAGGGAAGGGGATGAAGGGAAAGCGAAACGAATGAGAAAGGGG
Organism: Planctomycetia bacterium; assembly: GCA_037147115.1. Classification (GTDB taxonomy): domain Bacteria; phylum Planctomycetota; class Planctomycetia; order Pirellulales; family UBA1268; genus QWOP01. Next base: position 2,928 of record JBAWVV010000483.1, read on the forward strand.
CTGGGGCCTGATCGGGGCAAACCTGATCGGGGCGGGCCAGCCGGCAGTGAGAGGGACCAGGAAACGAGGACGGAACGAAAGGCTCAGCGGAGCCGTCGCTTCCCTCCGGTCATTCCGGTCGGTACTGCAGACGGAAAGGAAATCGGCTTTTGACGGTTGTGACTTGATGTTTATCGAAACGGTCAACAAGGTTGTCATTCGTATCTTATCAATACGATCGTCGTGGTCAAGATTATTTCTGGCGTCTTTTTTCCCAGGTTTTTTCGATCCGGGGAACCTTTCCCAGAGGGGGAGAAGGAAAATCTTCCGCCGA
>JBAWVV010000484.1:0-3233 GCA_037147115.1 Planctomycetia bacterium
CTCACCACACCGTCTTGCCGCCGTTGACGGCGATCGTCTGCCCGGTCACGAAGGCTGCCTCGTTGCTGGCCAGATACGCCGCCGCCCAGCCGACATCCTCCGGGATCCCCCAGCGGGCGGCGGGGACGGTTGCCAGGTAGGCGTCCTTGTCGGCCTGCGGATCGTTCTCGTGGCGCTCCACGGGGATCCAGCCGGGGGCGATCATGTTGACGGTGACGCCGTGCGGGGCGAGCTCGCGCGCCATGCTCCGCGACCAGCCGGTCTGGCCCCCCTTGGCAGCGACGTAGGCGGAGAAGGGGGAGACGCCGAGGAGGAAGACTTCGCTGGTGATATTGATGAGTCGACCGGTGCCGCGCTCCTTCATCGAGGGGAGGGCGCGGCGCGCGAGGAGATAGGGGCTCTTGACGAAGAAGTCGAGCATCTCCTGATAGAAGGCCCAGTCATACTCCTCGATCGGCTTTTGCGGTTGGGCCGGCGTGGCATTCATGACGATGATGTCGACGGCCCCGAGCATCCGTTCGATCCCCATGAACATCCCGTCAATCTCTGCGGAATCGGTGACGTCGCCCCGGTAGAGGTCGGCCGTCACCCCGGCATCGCGAACCTCGTGGAGCGCCTTCTCGGCCCGGGCCTGATTGTTGGCGTAGTTCATCGCCACCTTGGCGCCGGCGAGTCCCAGGCACTTGGCCGTGGCGAGGCCGAGGCCAGTCGACGAGCCGGTCACGAGGGCCACCTTGCCGGCGAGGGAGAACGGGCGGGCAGGGGCAGGGGATACGGTCATGGTGGAGCTGATGGGTTCGGGGAAAGGGAATCGGCGCACGGGTGGCGTCATCATAACGGGGGAGGCTCACGGCGCCGCAGGGACTCTTTCCCCCGGGAAAACCGGCCACGCCCGGGCCATCGGTGGTGGGTAGAATGATGCGTCCCCGCTTGGCAGGAGGTGCCGTGACGATTCACCCTATTCGACATCCGTGGGCCCTGGCGCTGGTCGCTTTGGCTTCGATCCTGATGGCGACGTCGGCCGGCCAGTGGGCCGCCGCTGACCCCGTCGATTTTTCCCGCGACGTCCAGCCGCTCCTCGCCCGCCGCTGCCTCTCTTGCCACGGCCCCGACACGCAGGAGGGGGGCCTGCGCCTCGACTCCGCCGACGGGGCAACCAGCGAGCTGTCCTCCGGGGGCCGGGCGATCGTGCCGGGAAGTGCCGACACGAGCCTGATCCTCGAGCGGATCGTCTCCACCGACCCCGACCTGCGGATGCCCCCCGAAGGCGCGCGGCTCACTCCGGCCCAGGTGGCGTCGCTGCGCGATTGGATCGGTGAGGGGGCCGAGTGGAAGGAACACTGGGCGTTTCGCGCGCCGAGCCGGCCGCCGGTGCCGGTGATCGATCCCGCGGCCGTCCCGAACGACGGCGTCGCGCCGACAGCCATCGACGCGTTCGTGCTCGACAGGCTCGCCAAGAAGGGGCTTTCTGCTCCCGGGCTTGCCGACAAGCAGACGCTCCTGCGGCGCGCTACCTACGACCTCACCGGTTTGCCGCCGAGCGAGACCGACACGCAAGCCTTCCTCGCCGACGGGGCGCCGGGGGCATGGGAGCGGGTCGTCGACCGGCTCCTCGCTTCGCCCCATTACGGCGAGAAGTGGGGGCGGCACTGGCTCGATCTGGTGCGCTATGCCGAGACCAACTCCTTCGAGCGCGACGGCGACAAGCCGCATGCCTGGCGCTACCGCGACTATGTCATCCGGGCCTTCAACGCCGACACGCCGTTTGATCGGTTCACGCTTCAGCAACTTGCCGGCGACGAGATCCCCAATCCCGCCCCCGACGATCTCATCGCCACCGGCTACCACCGCCTCGGCCTCTGGGACGACGAACCGGCCGACCGGCTTCAGGGGCGCTATGACTGGCTGGACGATCTCGTTGCCACCACCGGCCAGACGTTCCTCGGGCTGACCGTCAACTGCGCCCGCTGCCACGATCACAAGATCGACCCGATCCCGCAGAGGGACTACTACAGCCTCCTATCGTTCTTCATGAATGTGACGCCGATGGGCAACGGCGGCGATGCCATCGAACGGCCGCTGTTTCTCGACGCGGCTGCCAAGGCCGCCCATGAGACCGCCGTGGCCGATCTCGCCAGGCGCCGCGACGCGGCGCAGGCCGAGGTGACGGCGATCGAGACCCGCTTCCGCAGCGAGTATGAAAAGCTCGCTGGCGATGGTGTGGAGGGGAGCGACCTCGACGAACTCCAATTTCGCTTCTACCGCGACAGCTGGGAGACGCTCCCCGACTTCGACCAACTCAAGGCCGAGGACACCGGGGCCGTCCCCGGAAACCTCCTCGATATCGGCGTGGCGCCGTCGCTGCGGCCGGCGTCGTTCGGCTACGTGTTCACCGGGTTTCTCAAAGTGCCCGCCGCCGGCGAGTACACCTTCAGCCTCGACTCCGACGACGGCTCGCGGCTCACCCTCGGGGGAAGCACCGTCCTGGAGTACGACGGCATCCACGGCGTAGGGAGCCCGCGGACGGCGACGGTGAACCTCGAGGCGGGGCGCGTGCCGCTGCGGGTCGACTATTTCCAGAGCCCGCATGGCGACAAGGGGCTCGTTCTCGGCTGGGCGGGGCCGGGTCAAGTGAGCCGTCCGCTCTCGGTGCAGGCGAAGCGGCGCGGTCGGAAGGGGAACGATCTCGCCGTCGCGATGGCCGCCGAAGGGGAGCGGATCCTCGGGGTGGAGGGAAAGAAGGAGTACGACGCCAGGCTCGCGGCGCTTGAGGCCCTCAAGCGCGAGCAGGTGCCGGTGGAGAAGGCGCTTGTTGTCTCCGAGCATGGGGCCAGTGCCCCCGAGACGTTCGTCCTCTATCGGGGCAATCCGCACGCCGAGACGAAGCCCGAGAACAAGGTCGGCCCGGGGTTCCCGGCGATCCTCCGCGCCCCGGCTCCCGAGATCCCCGCGCCTGCGGCCGATGCCAAGAGCAGCGGTCGGCGGACGGCGCTAGCAAAGTGGATCGCCTCCCCCACCAATCCACTCACGGCGCGGGTCCTTGCCAACCGGGTGTGGCAGTATCACTTCGGCCGGGGGATCGTTCGCTCGGCGAGCAATTTCGGCCTCATGGGGGATCCCCCCACGCACCCTGAACTGCTCGACTGGCTCGCCGCCGAGCTTGTCGACGGCGGCTGGCGGCTGAAGTCGCTCCACCGGACGATCATGCTCTCGCGCGCCTACCGGGCGAGCTC
>JBAWVV010000485.1:0-3199 GCA_037147115.1 Planctomycetia bacterium
CACGAGCACGGCGGGAGCGAGCAGGCAGACCAGCAGCAGCGCCAGCGAACTGCGGCCGAGCGTGGCCACCGCCTGCCGGACGTCGATCTGGCTGCCGTTGCCCGTGGCGACAGCAACGTCGGCCAGCCGCGCCGCCGCGAATCGCAGGTCGTCGGGGCCGCGGCCCGCCGTGAGGCGCAGGAGGAGGCCGCTCGGCGCGGCGAGGGGGTCGCGGGGTAGGGCGACGCCGGCGGCGTCGATCACCCGGGCGGCAGCGAGCCGGTCGGCCGTATCACCCCCGACAAACAGCGAGCGTTCAAAGGGCCCGACGCCCGTCAGGCCCAGCCGGCCGTGGACGACGAGCTCCACGCCCTGCAGCGAGAACCGTTCGCCCACCTGCTCCGGCCGGCGGCCCCCCACGATCACATCGCCGCTGCTGAATGGGCGCTCCAGCGACTCCACCACCCACGGCCGCACGGTGAAGTCGGTCGCGGTGTCGAAGACGACCAGATCGACCGGGAGGTGGCCGCCGCCGTCGGCCACCTGGAAAGTCCGCTGGCCGGTGGCCCGGTCCACGACCGGCAGGGCAGCGATCGTGGCGGCCGTCTCCGCCGAGAGCGTGGCCGCCGTCGGCTCCACCGTGAGGATCGTGGGGGTGAGGTTGGGGGTGATGTCTACCGGCAGCACGAGGGCGTCGGCGCCGAGCCGCGCCAGGCTGCGGTCGAGCGAGCTGGCGATCGCCGCCTGGAAGACGATCGCCACGAACGTCGCCGCGGCGGCCACGGCGATCCCGGCGGCGAGGAGGGCCAGCCGCGCTGGCCGCCGCAAGGCGTCGGCCAGCGCCATCCTGGCGAGCGTGACACGGTATCCGCGGGCGGCCGCTGCCATCATGCGTGCCATCACACGGTGCAGCTGCGGCTGTACTTCAGCTGCTCCACCGTGGCGGGCACGATCACGCAGTCGTGATGGCCACCGAAGTTCGGCATGTAGCCCACCTGCTCGAGCGTGTCTTGCCGGAAGACGAAGGCCCCCGACTCCATCCGTTGGAATCCGGAGAAAATTGCGATCGCGTACTTGCCGTCGTAGGTCGTGCAGGACGTTTGTACGTCGACGCCGATGTTGCGAAATTTCTTGATGATCTTCCAGGTCTTCGTGTCGACCACCACGAGATCCGACTTCATCGGCTTCGGCCGGAGGATCGTGATGAAGCACTTCGTGCCGTCGATGGAATAGTTAATGTGGAACGGCGAGGGATACTCCCCCTTCCATTCGGCGTCCTTGATGAACGTCGTCCGCTTCCACTGCCGGGGATCGGCTGCTGAGGTGTCGAATACGGCGACGTTGTTGGCCCGCAGGTTATTCATGATGCAGAGGTGGTTGCCGGCGGGGTTGAAGCCCGACTCATGGATCGGGTTGCCGACGGCGGGCAGGTCGACCACCCAGGTGTCGGGGCTGGACGACACCTTCTCCACCTTCCAATTGTCCGGTAGCCCCTCGTTGGCCTGCAAGAAGCAGACCGGCTCGAAGGTCGTGCGGTCGACGATGAAGCCGCCCCCGCACATCCGCAGCCCCATCAGCGAATAGCGGCCGCGCGGATCGTGGAGGCAGAAGTCGAGGCCGGTGAGGCTCCGCGGATCGTCACCGGGCACCTGGCCACGCTCGACCCGCAGTTCGGCCATCGGCGCCATCTCGAAGTTGATCTTGTTGCCGGTCGTGCCCTGGAGGTCGTAGCGGCCGAGGTCGAGGCTCGGGGCAAGGCGGGTGAGAACGATCCGCCCCCCCTTCGTCCAGGTCTCGCCGAGGCTGTCTGACTTCGGCACCCAGTCGGCGCGGAAGGCGTTGAGCACCGTCGTCTTCTCCTCGCCGCGGGCCCGCGAGAAGAAGGCCACGATGTCCTTCTGGCCGTCACCACAGGCGAAGCCGGTGCCATCCGGGAACGGCACGGTGTGAACGCCGAGGCCCATGCCGGTCGTTTCGGCAACGTCCTCAAGCAGATCCATTTGGCCCGTCTTGCCGTCGTAGCCGACGCGGTAGATGTGACAGCCCCGCCCGGCGGTGCCGAGCATGCCGTTTTCGCGGATCCGCGTCTTCAGGCCGTACATGAGGATGTTGTCGCCCCCCTGCGTCGAGTTGACGAACTCGAAGCCCTTGTAGGGGTCGCCGGAGTCGGCGGGAAATGCGGCGAGGTGGTGGGAGATGGGGCAGCTGTCGCCGTAATTCCAGTAGGAGATCCAGGCGAGCGTCTTCTGCGACGCGAGGTCGACGGCGTGGGTTCCGCCGCCAAGCTTCTGGGGCGTGAGCAGGATGGCGCGGCTGAGCTGCTCGCGAACGCCCTCGGAGCGGGCGTCCTCCGACACGATCCCGTCGGGGCCGGCGGCGCCATCGGCCGGCCCGCCTTGGGGGGCCGCTTCCGCAGACCGCTCGGCGATGAGCCGCTGGTAGGCGCCGAGTGCGGCGACGCTGGCGAGACCCGCCGTGCCGTAACGGAAGAGGCGGCGGCGGGCCAATTTCTGGAGGTATGGATTCGACATCTTGGCGGTCTCCCCAAAGGCGGTGAGCGAACGATCACTCGGATGAATGTAACTCACAGCCTGCCGTGGCGGCACCCGGCACCGCGGCGAGGAGGTCGTCGGGAAGTGGCGGCGCGACGCCGAGGCGGTCGGCGAGGTCGCGAAAGCCCTGTCGCGAGATGCCGGGCCAGACGGCGGCGACGCTTCCGTCGGGGTCCACCAGCGCAAACGCCCCCGCCTTCCGCACCCCCCAATTCCGGGCGAGCCCGCTCTCGGGCTCGGCGATGAACGGAATCGACAGGCCCGACGCCGCCGCGAAGTCGCCGGCGTCGGTGTCGCTCCCCTCGATGACGGCCGTGCAGGCCGCGGCCTTGTCGAGGTGGGCCGCGAGGGTGGAGGCCCAGCCGGCGAATCCCTGGCTGCACGCGCAATCCGCCTTAAGGAAGAAGACCACGGCTGGACGGGCGTCGGGCAGGAGGTCGGCGGCGAGCGCGGCGGGAACGCGCCGCGCAACTTCGGCGTTGAGAGCCGCCACGTCGCCGGCCGGGGCGGCATGGAGGCTTGGCCGCTTCGGGGCCGCATGCTCGACGCGGGCCGGCCGCGCCGGCGGGGCGATTCCCGCCGCCAGCACCACGGCCGCGACCAGCGCCAGCCCCGCGATCGCCGTCAGTCCGGCGCGACGTCGATCAGCGATCATGGAAGACTCTCCG
>JBAWVV010000486.1:0-3196 GCA_037147115.1 Planctomycetia bacterium
GCGTGGCAGCATGTCGTGTTTTTCGTCGGGTGCCCCGGCCTTGCCTGGCCTGCCGGCCTTTCCTACGATCTCGCCCCCGTCCGGGCGTTGGAGCCGAGGTATGCCAATTCCTTTTTGTGCCATCAGAGAGTCCGTTGCCGCTCGCTGCCTGCTCTTGCCGGCACTCGCGATGGTGGTCGGCTGTTCAAACCACCTGTTCCAAAAGCCCGCGACCGCGACACCCGTGAGCCTCGTGCCGCCGCCGGGCGTGGCGGCGCCGGCCGCCACGCTGCCGCAACTCTCATCCTCTTCAGCAACTCCGTTGCCTTCATATGCTGATGTTGACGGCCGTCAGTTGCAGACGACCCTGGCCCGCAGTCAGGACGAAAACCAGCTTCTGAAGGACGAGATCACCGTGCTGCGAGAGCAGTTGGCGAGCACCTCCAACCAGTTGGCCGCTTCGCGGTTTCCGTCGGCCGGGGGTGGGGCGACACCATGGGGTCCGCCACGGGCTCCTGGGCCAGCGGGTATCGGCCCGCCAGCGGGACAATCTCTGCAACCCAGCGGACCTTCGGCCGCGTTCGTGGCGGCGAGTCCTGCCGTGAACGGTCCGGCGGCGATGCACGCGGCGATGGGCCAGTTGGCGGTGCCCGGCGTCGAGACACGGTTTGACGGCAACGTCGTGCGGCTCGAAGTGCCTGCCGAACGGCTCTTCGATGGTGGGAGTGCCACCTTGCTCCCCGGAGGCACGGCGATCCTCACGCAGGTGGCAGGAGAGATCGATCGAGTCTTTCCGAGACACTTCGTGGGCATCGAGGGGCACGTCGATACCGAGCCTCTCTCGCAGACATCGTGGGGGTCGCCGCACCAGCTCACCTCGGCTCGCGCCACGACGGTGTTTGACTTCTTCACGACCCGCACGCCGCTGCGACAGGGGCAGCTCTTCCTCGTCGCGCACGGCGCGAACCATCCGGTCGTGTCCAACGCCACGGCCGCGGGCCGCATCCGCAACCGGCGCATGGAGTTCGTCTCTACCCCGAGCGGATCGGCGGCGAGTAGCTTCACGAAAAACACGACATCGTGTCTGGAAGAAGCCCCCGGCGGAAGCCGGGGGACTCGTGCGATCGTGAGTGTATCGAACCAGCAGGGTGGAAGTCCCTGTCGGGGCCTGGCTTGGGTCCCGTAATCGACCGGAACTGCGTCCCTGCGAGGGGAGGTGGAGAGCATCGGAAGGTGAACAATCAGTCCGTAGGATGACGAACTCGATTCGGCCTGTCGTCGCGGCGAGCCTGCGAGTCCTAGGCGAAGCCCAATTGACGTTGGCGATGCCCTGCCTGAGTGGGTGAGACGGATCCTGTGATCCGCCTCGACGGTACGTCCGGTTGCAGAAACGAGCCAGGCAACTGGAGCGACGAGGGGTGGTTGGAGACGGAATGGTTGGAAGACTCGATACATGAAGCGATGAGACCTGCCGGGCACCGGACAAGAGCCCGGTAGGAGTCAGAGGAGCCATACGTAGCGATGAAACCGGGTAACGCCGGTGGAGCGAAGGGCTCCAGGGAGATGGATGTGGAATGAACGGACGACCGGAAAACAAATCGACGTCAGTGCCCCACGGTATCCAACGGGCTCAACAAGTCGAAGAGACCCTCTCGCGATGGCGATGGGTCGAACCGAGCGCTTGGACCATTCCCATGTTGACGGCTCTCGAACAGGGAGTGAAAGGAGATAAATGGTTCCGACTGAATGACAAGGTCTTCGCGGAGCGGAATCTACTGGCGGCGTTCCAGAAAGTGGCGAGGAAGAAGGGTGCAGCAGGCGTGGACCACGAGACGGTGCGGGCATTCGAAAGACGGCTTCCGGGAGGTATCCAGGAGCTGTCTGAACTGCTCAAGACCGGCAGGTACGTGCCTCAAGCCATCCGTCGCGTTCACATTCCGAAGCCCGGCACAACCGAGACGAGACCGCTGGGTATTCCCACGGTACGAGATCGGGTGGTGCAGACGGCGGTGGTGAGCGTGATTGAACCGATCTTCGAACGTGACTTCGCGGAGCACAGCTACGGATTCCGTCCCGGACGAGGTTGCAAGGATGCTTTGCGGCGGGTGAGCCAACTGCTCGACAAGGGCTTCGTCCACGTCGTGGACGCGGACCTGAAGGGCTACTTTGACTCGATCCCGCACGCCCAGCTGATGTCCCGCGTCGAAGAACGAATCGTCGACGGCCGGGTCCTCCGGCTGATCGCCGACTTTCTGAAAGCGGACATTCTGGACGACGCGAAGCAATGGACACCGGAGGAAGGCGCCCCACAGGGTGCAGTCCTCAGTCCGCTCCTGAGCAACGTCTATCTCGACCCACTCGACCAGAAGATGGCCGAGGCGGGAATCGAGATGGTGCGGTACGCCGACGACTTCGTGATCCTGTGCAAGACGGCGGAAGGCGCCGTACAGGCACTGGAACTGGTCAGGCAGTGGGTGGCCGACAACGGCCTCACGCTGCACCCGGAGAAGACACGGATCGTGGATACCCGCACGGATCGGTTCGACTTCTTGGGCTACAGCTTCCACGGACAGGATCACTGGCCGCGGAAGAAGAGCATCCAGAAGCTCCGAGACACGATCCGACAGAAGACTCCTCGGACGACCGGACGCAGCTTGCAGTGCACGATAACCGACGTGAACCGGACCCTGTTGGGTTGGTTCGGGTACTTTCAGCACAGCAGCTACAAGACGGTCTTCCGCGAGCAAGATGCCTGGGTGCGAATGCGGCTACGGAGCATGCTCCGTCACAACACGAAGCGGCCAGGTCGAGCTCGCTGCCGGGGCGACATGCAGCGGTGGCCAAATGCCTTCTTTGCCGAGCAAGGGCTGTTCAGTCTGGTAACCGCCCGTGCCACGGTCGTTCAATCCTCACGGAGGTAAGACCATCGACCGGAGAGCCGTGTGCGGGAGATCTGCCAGCACGGTTCGGAGGGAGGGGAGCCCGAACCCAATCGGGCCTCCCTACCCCTATCGGGTGGTTGGGCTTTTCCGGATTGGCGTGGCACGTTGGGCGGTTGTCATGCCCGGAGTCCCCCGGCTTCCGCCGGGGGCTTTTATTCGAGACAAGAAGCCCCGGACGGGAGTCCGGGGACACCGGGTGGTTGGGCTTTCGCGGATTGGTGTGGCACGTTGGGCGGTTGTCATGCCCGGAGTCCCCCGGCTTCCGCCGGGGGCTT
>JBAWVV010000487.1:0-3195 GCA_037147115.1 Planctomycetia bacterium
CCCCGGCAACGCCCCCCGAAGCGCCCCTCTCGTTTCCGGCGGGCTGAAGCTGGTCTCGATCAGGCCGCCGAACAGCTCCAGGGGTATCCGCGGTGACCGGCGCGTCGATCAGAATCCCGATCGCAGCGCGCCGTCACGGCGGAGGCGCCGGTCGGTGGCGGCGATGAGGTGCTCCAGTCGCCGGGCGTAGCTGTGGTGCTCGACCTCGAAGCGGTGGCGCGGGCTGTCGACGTAGTCGATGCCGGCGGGGCGGGGTATGCCGTCGCCCGGGCGGCCGCGCCAGCGGTGGAGGAACGCCGCGGCGCGGGGAGAGCGCTCCATCGCCAGGGCCATCCGGGCGATGAGTTGCCCCTGGAGGTCGGTGAGGCCCCACTGACCGCTATCGGGCTGGATCAGACCGCAGACGGCGATGTCGTCGCGCGTGGGGTGGAGGGTGTGGAGGAAGAGCCGCGGGGCGCCATCGACGGGATGGAGGTGGGTGATATCGATGAATGGCAGGGAGTGAACGTAGCCGGTGGCGCAGATCACGACGTCGAACGATGCCCGTGAGCCGTCGGCGAACGTCGCCATGTCGCCTTTCAAACGACGCACATCACCGCGCGGCACGAGGGCACCCGAGTCGATCTGGCCAAGGATCTCGGAGTTGATCACCGGGTGACTGTCCCAGAGGCGGTGATCGGGCCGGGGGAGCCCGTGTTTCCAAGAAAGACCGATCGCCCGGTCGATGGCGCGGAGGCTCACCATGCGGCGCAGCCATGTCGGGGCTCCCATCGCCAGGAGCCGTTCGCCGCGGAGATCGGCGGGGCGGCCCATGATGAACCGCGGCACAACGTGGTAGCCGCGGCGTGTCGAGTGAACGGTGCTCTCAGCGTGTCGGGAGCACTCCACGGCGATGTCACAGCCGGAGTTTCCCCCGCCGATGACGAGGACGCGCTTCCCCGCGATCGCCACCGGATCGACCGGCGACTTGTACTGGCAGGCATGGAGGAACGGCCCGTCGAACCTGCCAGGAATGTCGGGCCAGCGTGGCGTGCGGTTGTGGCCATTGGCGATGACGACGCCGCGGCACACCAGCGCCCCGCCGTCGGCGGAGACCGTCCAGCCGCCGCCGGGGCGGGGGGTGACCGCGTTCACCGGGGATCGCGTGCGGATGGAGGGCCGGAGCGAGAACCGATCGGCGTAGGCACGGAGATAGTCGAGGCAGCGAATGTGGTCGGGGTAGGCGGGCCACTGCCGCGGCATCGGGAAGTCGGTGAAAGCGGTGAGCGATTTCGAGCTGATGAGCCGCGTTGACGCGAACACCGCTGCCGCGCCGGAGCCGTAATACCAGTTGCCGCCGATGTCGTCCTCCCGTTCGAGGCACACAGCGCGGATCCCGAGCGCGAGGAGGTTCTTGAGGGCCGTGAGTCCCGAGGGCCCCGCGCCGATGACACACCAACCGCTGTCGTCGAATCCCGGGCCACTCATCCGCGGCTCTCCGTGAGGGCGCCGGCGAGGCGGTCGAGGTCGTCGTCGGTGTGGTGGCAGGCGAGGCTCGCGCGCACGAGGCTGCCACCGGCCGGGACGCTCGGCGGGCGGATCGCCGGCACGAAAAGTCCGTCGTCGGCGAGCCGCGCCGCCAGGGCGACGGCGCCGTCGGCGCTCCCCACGATCACCGGCACGATCTGGGCCGCTGCAGCGCCGAGGTCGAGGCCGGCAGCGCGGATCCGATCGCGGAACGCCGTCGCCTTTTCGAGGAGCGTAACACGGCGGTGGGGCTCCTCGGCGAGGAGTTCCACCGCGCGCAGCGCAGCACCGGCCACGGCGGGGGGATGGGCCGTGGAGAAGACCCAGGCCCGGGCGGAGTGGCGCAGCCAGTCGACGAGCCGCGGATGGCCGGCGACGAAGCCACCGGCCGACCCCAGCGCTTTGGAGAGCGTGCCGACGCGGACATGGACCCCGTCGGCGGTGTCGCTGGCCTCGACGAGGCCGCTGCCGCGCGCTCCGAACACGCCGGTAGCATGGGCCTCGTCGACCATGAGGATGGCGCCGTGGCGTCGGGCGACCGCGGCGAGATCGGAAAGCGGTGCGATCGTGCCATCCATTGAGAACAGACTGTCGGTAACGATCAGCCGGCGCCGCGCCGGCTCGGCTGCCAGGAGGCATTCGAGGGTGGCGACGTCGCGGTGGGGAAAGACGGCGACCGCCGCGCGCGACAGCCGGCAGCCGTCGATGATGCTTGCGTGATTCCGCTCGTCGCTGAAAACGATGTCGCCGGGGCCGACGAGCGCCGCGATCGTGGCCGCGTTGGCGGCGAATCCCGAGGGAAAGAGGAGCGCGTCGCCGGTGCCGAGGAGATTCGACAGCGCCGTTTCGAGGGCCGCGTGGGTGGAGGAGTGGCCGCTCACCAGCGGGCTCGCCCCGGAACCGAATCCCTCCCCGCAGGCAGCGCGCGAGGCGGCCTTCGTCAGCCGGACATCACCGGCCAGCCCGAGGTAGTCATTGGAGCCGAAGTTGAGCAGCGTCCGGCCGTCGAGCTCGATCACCCTCCCCTGCCGCCCCGCACGGACGCGGCGGGGGCGCTGGAGGCCGTCGCGCCGCAGAACCTCGAGCCCCGCTTCGATCCAGGCCAGGGCTTCCGGCAGCGCCGCGGTAACGGCGGGGCGCGGGAGGGGGGTGAATGGCGGACGGCAAGTCATGCCGACATTATGGCCATTCCGGCCGGCGTGGGGATGGCCTGCCCTCCGGCATCACCCGGCGCCGAGTTGCTGGATCGTGCGGAACTCGGCCGCCGTCACCGGATGGACCGAGAGCCGACTGCCGCGCTTCAGGAGCTCCAGGCCGGCGAGGGCCTTGACCCCCCGGAGCTCATCGAGCGGGACCGGCCGCGGAAAGACCTCGACGAGCTTCACGTCGACCATCGACCAGACCGGATTCTCTGGGCAAGCCTTGGGATCGAAGTGGTCGTCGTCGGGGTTCCAGGCGCTTGCGTCGGGATAGGCCTCGCGGACGATCTCGACGACGCCGACGACCGCCGGGGGGGCGCAACTGGAGTGGTAGAAGAAGGCCCGGTCGCCGACCTGCATCGCGCGGAGGTAGTTGCGGGCCTGGTAGTTGCGGACGCCGTCCCAGCAGGTTGTCTGCTTCTTTGCCTTGCGGAGGGCGTCAATCGAGAAGCAGTCCGGTTCGCTCTTGAGCAGCCAGTGTTGCATGGGG
>JBAWVV010000488.1:0-3184 GCA_037147115.1 Planctomycetia bacterium
GTCCTACCCCGTGCGGGTGCCGGGCGCGTTGTCCACCAGCGTGTACGGCCCCGACAACCTGGGCGGCAATCGCGTGCGGCTCGTGGGTTCCTACATCAACTCCGGCTCGGACACTCGACACGGCTTCCTGTTCGAGGGCACGACCGCCGACCTCAAGAAAGGCACCGGAACCTACACGACGATCGACGTCGCTGGGGCGACGTTCACCTACGTCCACAGCACCATGGGCGGACTCGCGGTGGGCAACGCCGACGGCCCGACCGTCGGGGACCCGCAGGGAACCGGGGAGGCCTTTCTGTATGACGTGGCCACGAAGCAGTTCATCGGCGATATCCGGTTTCCGGACTCCGTCAGCAGCACCGCGTATGGCATCTGGCACAACGGGGGCACGAACTACACGATCTGCGGCGGATTTTCCGAACTGTCGATCGATCCGAACAAGCCGCTCGGCCAGGGTTATCTGGTCGACTACGACTCCTCCTCGGGCCAGTTTTCGCACTGGAAGGCGCTAAACTATCCGAAAGGCGTCGATGTTGTGACCCATTTCGAGGGCATCAGCAGCACCGAGGCGGGCGTCTACACGCTGGCGGCAGCGAGTGTCCACACCGGTTCGGCATTGCCGGGGTCGTTCGTGACGGTGCGACGAAACGCCGACGGCTCGTTCAGCGACGGTGTCTGGGTGGACGTCTCCTATCCGGGAGCGGAGGCCACCATCATGACCTCGGTCTCCGGCAGCGCCCTGACCGGCGTTGGGCTCGGCGTCAACGGCGGCATGCAGTGGTTCCAGGCCACCGTCGACATCGGCTTCCAACTCTCCAACGTGATCTCGGGCAACCGCGGCGCGGGCGTCAGTATCACGGGTGTCGGCGCGACTAACAACCACGTGGCGATGAACTTCATCGGCACCGACGTCACCGGCACGCTCCGTCGCGGCAACGGCGGCAACGGCGTGGTGATCACGGCCGGCGCCACCGGTAATCTCATCGGTGGCGAGGCGACCGGCGGCAACGATCCGACCAAGGGCGTCTTCGTCAGGCCGCCGCAGGGCAACCTGATCTCGGGTAACTACGCCAACGGCGTGCTGATCAGCGACGGAGCCGAGTCCAACCAACTGAGCGGCAACTATGTGGGGACGACTGTCTCGGGTCTCGCTCCGCTCGGCAACAGCCTCGATGGCGTGGCGATCGTGGGGGCCGACAACAACAGCGTCCTCGGCACCACACTGAATCAAAATCCGTTCGTCTTCTACAACGTGCTTTCGGGCAACGGCGGCAACGGCCTGCGGATCACCGACTCGAACGACACGACGGTGTACGCCAACTTCATGGGCCTCGGTCGCAACAACAAGACGCCGGTGCCCAACGGCGGCAATGGCCTGCTCGTGTCGGGCAACTCGCAGGGCGTCACGCTCGGCGGAGTGATCCCGCTGGGCAACGTGATCTCGGGCAACAAGGGCAACGGCATCGAGATTCGCGACACCGCCAGCGGCGTGAACTCGTGGAACAGCTTCGTGGGCATGGTGGCATTCGGCGGAGCGGTCGCGAACGGCAAGAACGGCATCCTGATCACGTCCATCAATCCAGCCTTCGATCTCAATGATCAGCAAACCTGGAACATCATCCGCACGTCGCTGGTCGGCGGTAATGTCGGCAACGGTATCGAGATTGCCGGCAATGCCTCGGGCGTGCAGATCACCGACACGGCTGTCGGCACCAACTGGTTCATCATGCGGCCGTTGGCCAACGGCGGGAGTGGTATCGTCATCGGCGGCACCGCCCACAATATCGCGCTCGGCGGCTTCCAGCCGTCAATTGAGCAGTTCGATACCTCGGCGAGCGTGCACCTCGGCGGCAACAAGGGCTTTGGCCTCGAGATACGGGATCTCGCACACGACGTTACGGTGTTCAACACCGTCGTCGGTGCGGGAGTGGGATTGCTTGGCCCCAGCCTGCAAAAGGCGGTGCAATTGCCCAACGGCAAGGGGGGCATCTCGATCGGGCCTGGCGTGTCGGATGTGGCGATCGGCAGCGGGCTCAGCGTTCCCAATGGGTACAGTGCGGCCGTCGCCTACAACAACGGCGTAGGGATCACGATCGAAGGTGCCAGGAACGTCTCCGTGGAGGGCACCAAGGTCGAGAGCAACGCCAAGGGCGGCATTCAGATCAAGGGTGGAACCAACGTCTTGATCGGCACGGAGACGGCTCCGAACTCGATCTCGGGCAACACCGGGTTTGGTGTCTCCGCCTCCGGCACGCTCACGGGTTCAGCCGTTTCGGGCAATCTCATCACCCGCAATACCGGCAACGGAGTCAGGCTGCAGGCCGCACAGGGCCTCCTCGTGGGTGGCACGGCCAACGGCAGCGGCAACACGATCACCAGGAACCAGGCGTTTGGACTGTACGCCGCGGGCAACTGCAGCGGCTCGACGGTCGAGGGCAACACGATCGAGCGCAACGGCGCAGGCAACACCAACGTCGCGAAGTCCAGCGGTCTTGTCGTCGTCGATTACTCGCTGATTCTTGGACCGTACGAATCGGTCACCGGCGTCCGCGGCGCGAGTGGAAAGAAGGTCGTCTTGGTGGGGTCATACAAGCCTGAGAACTCCTCCGTGCTCATCGGCCAGTGGTGGGTCGGCGACCTCACTACCGGAGTGGGCAAGGCGGTGCAGGTGAATCCGACCCTCTCCGGCCAGACCGTGACGGCATCCCTCTACTACGGCCCGAACACCGCCGCCTTCAATCCCGCCCTCGGCAAGGACAACATCCGCGTCGTGGGCACCTACAAGTATGAAGAAAGCGCGGTCGATGGCCAGCACGGCGTGATCTATCAGGGCCCGGCCAACGGGGTCGGGGGAACATGGACCCAGATGAACGTGCCGAGCAGCATCGCCGGCGGCACCGTGCTCAACACGATTCCCCACAGCACCATGGGGACTCTCGTGGTGGGGAACTACGACCTGGTCGGTCAAACGGTCGGCTCGGGTAACGCCTTCATCTACGACATCAGCACCGGAGAGTATCAGGTGTTTGATTCCTCCTGGGGTGGCTTGAACGAACTGACGAGTGCCTACGGAATCTGGCAGAACGGCGGCCCGAAGAGCACCTTCTACACGATCGTCGGCGGCTCGAAGCACGAAGGGGCGAACACGGCCTACATGGTCGACTACGACTCCCTCACAAAGACC
>JBAWVV010000489.1:0-3176 GCA_037147115.1 Planctomycetia bacterium
GCCCCGAGCACGCCCTCGAGCGCCGGAAGTTGCCTCCGCAGCCGCCACGCCGAACGAACGGAATCCACCGTCAGACAAATCCCGCTTGGATCGGCCGTGATCGTGATCGGACGGCCGTCAAGGCTACCACTGAGATGGCCTTCGATCTGCAGGGCAGCCATCGGCGTTGGACCACGGTCTGCCTGGGTGGACATTTCAAGTGCCCAGGTCGCGGGTGCGGATCTTCAAGGTGCCGTGAAGGATCCACTCGGCGTACGTGGCCGAAGGACCCGTGCCGCTGGGGATTTTCACATGCATGTTGTCGAACTCATACGTGATTTCAGCCTTCCGACCCGTCAGGCGATCGTAGAGCCCGATCGCAAGGTCAGACCAGTCAAGTTGGTTGTCATTCGCCATGGCGTGCGGTTCCTAAAGAAGGTTGGGTGCGTCCTGCTCAAAAATTTTCCACGGTTCCCCATTATACGGCCTCCAGATCGCGTGACCACCCAAAAGGGCCCACTAGCGTGCCTCCGATGAGCCTCCACCGCCGGCCTGAGAACGTTTTTGTCACCGGGGCGACGGGCTACGTCGGGGGGAGGCTCGTGCCCGCCCTTCTCGAGGCGGGCTACAGCGTTCGATGCCTCGTTCGGGCACCCCGGAAGCTCGATCAAAAACCGTGGCGATCGCACCCGGCGGTTGAGGTGGTCGCCGGTGACGTCTCCTCGGAGGATTCGCTCGCGGATCAAATGGCCGGAGCCTCAGTGGCCTACTACCTCGTCCATTCGATGGAGTCGACTGGCGGTGAATACGCCGCTCACGACCGGAAACTGGCCGCTTCCTTCGCCCGCGCTGCCGCCCGGGCCGGGGTGTCGCGGATCGTCTACCTGGGCGGCCTCGGCGAAATGGGCCCCGACCTGAGCGTCCACCTCCGCTCGCGCCGCGAAGTCGAGGAGCAACTCGCCGCCACAAACGTGCCGGTGACAACCTTTCGTGCCGCGATGATCATCGGAGCCGGATCGGCCTCCTTCGAGATTCTCCGCTATCTCGTCGAGCGGCTGCCCGTGATGGTCACTCCGCGCTGGGTGAAGACGGAATGCCAGCCGATTGCCATTGAGGACGTCCTTCACTGGCTGGTCCGCTGTCTCGAGGTGCCTCAGTCAGCCGGATGTACGCTCGAGATCGGTGGTCCGGACGTCTTTCCCTATCAACAGTTGATGCAGATCATGGCCGAGGAGCTTCACCTACCACGGCGGCTCATCGTGCCGGTGCCTGTGCTCACGCCGCGACTGAGCTCCCTGTGGATCAACCTCGTCACGCCGGTGTCGTATCGGATCGCAAGGCCCTTGGCCGAGGGCTTGAAAAACCGGGTCGTGCTCACCAATGACGATGCTCAGCGGCTCATGCCTCACGCGGCATTCGGGGCTCGGGAGGCGATCACGAGGGCGCTGCGGAAGGTCGAGGCCGGGGCGGTTGAGACGAGGTGGAGCGTAGCCGGTCCGATCCCGGGCGACCCTTCGTGGGCTGGCGGCACCGTCTTCTCCGACCGCCGGTCGGTGGAAATCGATGCCGATGCGGCGAGTGTGTTCGCCGCGGTCTGTCGAATTGGTGGGGGGAACGGTTGGTATGCCGGCGACATGCTTTGGCGACTGCGGGGCTGGATGGACACGCTTGTCGGAGGGCCAGGGCTGCGTCGTGGCCGGCGGCATCCGGAAAACGTCGAGTTTGGCGAGACGCTCGATTTCTGGAGGGTGGTCGGCATTGATCGAGACCGATTTCTCTCCCTCCGGGCGGAGATGAAATTGCCCGGAGAGGCGAAGCTTGAGTTCGAGATCCTCCCGGCCGACGGAATGGCCGATTCCCCGACGGAACTCAAGATGACCGCCCTCTACAGGCCGAGGGGGCTGATCGGGATTCTCTACTGGTATGCGGTCGTCCCGCTGCACGAGATCGTCTTCGGTGGCATGCTCCGCGGCATTCGGAAGACGGCCGAAGCGATGCAGCGGGCGAAGTCGGTGAAACCGCCCGAGCAGGCCATCTCCGCCGACACGCTCCCGGGATATGGCCGGGCCCGGTTGTGGCTGGGCATCTCCGCGGTTGGCACGATGGTGGTGCTCAGTGTCATGGGATTGGTCGTGAACGTGAGCGGGCGGGTCATGCCTGCAGCCGACGCCCCGGTGGCGGCGCAGATCGTCGGGCTGCTGGCATTCGTGCTCTCCTACGTTGCCATCCAATTGCCGCTGGATCTCTGCGGCGGCTTCCTGCTCCCGCGGCGTTTTTCACGATCGCATCCGCCGCTGGGACGATATTTGGCGGGCTTGGTCCGTGGAATCGCGGTCCATGCCACCCTGCTTTTCTTGACCGCGGTCGCGATGTTCGCGGCAGGAAGGCTTGGAGGAGTCGTCGGCGTGGTGATGGCTGGGGCTGCTCTCATGCTGCTGCTCTTGCGCGGTCGCGTGCTGCTCGCCTCGGCCACTGCGGCGCTGGAGGTGACGCCCAGCCACGAACGCTCAACCAGCGCAGAGGAATCCGTCGCCACCTTCGTCGCCGAGAGCCAAGACGAGGGATTCACCGGCGGCATTGTCGGCGTGCTTGTGCCGCGGCTCCATCTGCTGCCGATGAAATGGCGGCAGATGCTCGAGCCCGATCAGCTTGCAGCGGCCTTGGAGCGGCGGACGATGGCAGTCGGTTCCGGGAGTTGGCTGCGGGGCCGCCTCTTGGCACTGGGCTTCACCCTCACCGGCATCGCGGTAGCCGCCTGCCTCGTGGGCCGCGATCGGCTGGGGACGGCATCCGGGACCGTCGACCTGAGTCTCTGGTTCACACTGTGGTCGTTTCTCGGGCTTCTCCTCCTGCCCACGCCGAGCCGCCGTGGCGTCACGGAGGTGGATGAGCGGGTGCTCGGGGCTGGCGTTTCCCGCAGCAGCATGGAAAAGGCGATCGCCGCGCTTGACGATTTGCAGGACCGCGAGCGGAATCGGCCTCCGTGGGTCGAAACGATCTTCCATCCTGTGCCGAGCGTCACCCAACGGCTGCGCGGGCCGCATTCGCTGGGCTTGCATGGTTTTTGGGATGCGGCGCGCACGACCGTATTTCTCAGCGCGGCAGGCCTTGGCCTGCTGGGCCGGGCCGTGCACTGTAACTGCGGCAGACCGGCGCTGTGGGTCTTTCTTCCCGGCGACTGACTCGCAGACGCGGTC
>JBAWVV010000490.1:0-3175 GCA_037147115.1 Planctomycetia bacterium
CGGCAAGTCATCCAGTGGCGACAAGTCATCCAGTGGCGACAAGTCATCCAGTGGCAGCAAGTCATCCAGTGGCGACAAGTCATCCAGTGGCGACAAGGGCTCTTCCGACAGCAAGGGCTCTTCCGACAGCCAAGCCGATTCTCCGGCGACCGATGACAACGAGCCGCGCTCGGTACTCCCGCGGAAGGGCCTCCAATTCCCGCTCCCACTCCCGACGCCGACACCGGGACAGACCCCCGCGGTCGCGGTCTGCCGCGACGACGATCCTTGCGGAGAATGCTGTGACATCGAGGAGTTTGTCGATATCCACATGGCGACGCCGTACGGCGTCAGCGATCACCTCCTGATCCCGATCTATAACCCCAGCACCGCCTCGCAGCCACAAGCCTCCTGCGATCTCGCTTTCGAGCCTGGGTCGTCGATCGCGCTCACAACGACGAAGTCGAAAACGGGCGGGTGGAAGCTCAATGAGTTCTTCCAAGGGAGCAGCGACCGGATCGAGATCACGGCACCGGCGGCGTTCGCCGCACCGTCCGGGGCGGAACTGCGCTGCACGCTCAGCGACGAGCAGTCAGGGGCAACCGTGGCGACATTTTCGGTGCCCACGCCCACCTTCCAGTCACGGGACCACGCTTACGTCTTCACCGGGGCCGACCTGCGGAACTTCATCGGCGACACGTCGCGGCCCGCGACCGACAAGACCCTCCGCGGCGCGATCAAGCCCTACATCGACCACCTCGGGGCGACGCAGAATGTCGGCGGCCTGCCGAATGTAGCCTGCAACCTGATCCTCACCGCCGAGCTCGCCGCCGGGCAGCAGGTAATCCCGATCGACGGATCGATCGCGATCCAGATCCGCCGCGCTGATCAAGTGGCGGCCGACGACGATGCCACGCCATAGCCGCGCGTGGACCGTCCATTCGTGGCCATCGTCCCTCGCCCGACGATGACGACGCATCAAAGGGTTTTTATTGCCGCAAACCGGATGATGCCGTACGCGTCCTGGGAGCGGTCGAAAACGGTGTAATAGTTGTTCATCAGCGGAAGGCCGAGGATCGACTGCGGCATGTTGCCGTTCTCCATCGCGAACAGGGCCTGGCCGGGAGCGATCGCATCCAACTGCCAGTAGGTCTGGGGCGCAACCCGAAGACGCACGTCTTCGCCATTCGCTCCAGCAAGAAGAAACTCGACGTCGGGCCATTTCGCCAGCTCGATCGAGGCATTCCCAATGCCGGTGGCTGCGGCCTGCTGAATCAATGTTACAAAGCCAGGGTCAATGGCTGCGAAGCCGGCAAGCACCGATTTCCACACATCGGGAGCCAAGGCGAGCGAATTCGTGCCGCTATCCACGATCGCATTGGTGATCGCGGTCTGCTTGAGCCGAACCGGGAGCGGAGCGACGGCCTTGATCGCCGACGAACCGACTTGAACGGCCTTCAGATTGACATTGTAGTACAAGTCGTCGAGCACAGCGACATTGAGAAACGGACCGGTGTAGAGATCGGACTGCTCTTCCCCCCCACCAAGTACGAAGATACCTTGGTTGATCGGGGCCGTCTCCGGGTTTTCGGAGGCGACGCTCGGGTATGAACGAAGGGTATAAAACGCAAACTTGTTTGCGATCCCACCGTGCTGCTTCAGCTGTTCAATATAAGGGGGAATGTCCTCGAACTGTAGGGTCTGAAAAAGCGACATCAGCTGATTCAACCCCGTCGAGGAGTTGGCTACGGAAAACGGCCATGGATAGCTTACCGGCGGCTGCACTTCCTGCTGCTGAAAATACGTAGCCAGGTTGTACGCCTGATTGAGGCCTTTGTAGGCGATCCCGAGGATGCCATCGGCGTTCCCAAAGTTATCCGGCAGCGACGCATCCGTGATCGCAAGATAGGCTTCTTCAAGCGAGACAGCCTTGTCGCCCACGCCAAGCGACACCCGTGTCGTTACGAGAGGCCCGGCCCAACCGCCTGTTCCATACCTTACGTCCTGAGCGTAGGACGTGGACTGAAGGGCACGATCCTTCGAGGGGTTGTACTTCGACGACTTGACCGCGAGCGTGCTGCTCCCGGTGTCGAGAATCACATTGACGATCGTCCGTTCACTCCCGACGGCGATCTGGGCCGTGTAGTCACCGTTGGCGTAGAAATTCGTAATGGGAATCCGTGCAATGATGGGCATGGGAAAGGTTCTCCGGAACGGGCCAATGACTTCGGGACTGCTTCGACACAAAAAAGCTCTTCAACTTCCAGTCGCAACCAACGGCGAACTGAAGGGGATTTGCAATCGGACAGGGCAAAAGAACAATCTGGCGTTGACGCCCAGTCAGCCGTTGACGACGTGCCGGGGCGAGCCTGCCAGAAACGCCGCCACGTTGCCGGCGGTCGTCTCGAGGAGCCGGCGGCGGGCGTTGCGCGTCGCCCAGGCGATGTGGGGCGTGATCACGCAGCGCGGCGCCGTGAGCAAGGGATTGGATGGCGACGGCGGCTCGACCGAGAGGACGTCGAGGCCCGCGCCGGCGATCCGCCCGGCGTGGAGCGCCGCCGCCAGATCGGCCTCGTTGACAAGCGGCCCCCGCGCGGTGTTGAGAAGAAACGCCGTCGGCTTCATCTGCTCGATCCGCCGGGCGTTGACAAACGCATTGGTCTCGGGAGTGAGCGGGCAGTGGAGGCTGACGACGTCGCTCTGTGCAAAAAGCGTGTCGAGATCGACGCAGCCCGGTTCGCCGTCGGGGTTGCGACGGTGGTAGAGAACCTTCATCCCGAAGGCACGGGCGACATGCCCAACCGCCCGGCCGATCCGGCCATGCCCGACGATCCCAAACGTCAGCCCGGATAGCTCGACGAGGTCGCCGTCCCAGTAGCAGAAGTCGGGGCAAGCGGCCCAGCGCCCAGCATGAACGGATGCGTCGTGATGGCCGGTGTGGTTGGTCAGTTCGAGGAGGAGGGCGAAGACCGCCTGGGCGACGTTCGGCGTGCTGTACTCGGGGACGTTGCAAACCGGAATCCCGCGTGCCTTCGCGGCGGAAACGTCGACGACGTTGTAGCCGGTGGCGAGGACACAGATCAGCTTGAGCCGCGGCAGCGCCGCGATCGCCTCGGCGGTGAGCACGGTCTTGTTCGTGAGCACGACATCCGCATCGGCAGCGCGGGCGACGACATCGCCCGGCTTCGTCCGATCG
>JBAWVV010000491.1:0-3170 GCA_037147115.1 Planctomycetia bacterium
CATCCTGCGCGCCAACGTCGACGCGGTGGTGAGCCCTGCCAACAGCGCAGGGTTCATGGATGGGGGGATCGACCTCGCGTACCGCAACCGCTTCGGCCTCGGGATCCAGGCGCGGGTGCAGGAGCTCATCGCCGCGCGCTACGCAGGCGAGATGCCCATCGGCGCCGCGGCGCTGGTGTCGACGGGAGACGCGCGCATCCCGCGGATGGTCGTGGCGCCCACGATGGAGACGCCGCGCTCGATCGTCGGCGTGAGGCAGGACGCCTCGTTCCGGACGAACCTCATGCTCGCGAACGCCACCGACGCGGCGCTCGACGTCGACGTGGCCTGCTTCGGGCACGGCGCACCCCTCGTCGGCGGGTTCCTGCACAGCTACGCAGCGGGCACCCTCACCCCCCTCGCTACCTATGTCGACCATGCCGGGATCACGACCAACGCCAACCCGGTGGTGCTGGACAGCACGGGCTCGGCCAACGTGTGGTTCGGCAGCTCGGCCTACAAGCTGGTGCTCAAGACCGCCACCGGCTCCACCCTCTGGAGCGTGGACAGCTACCAGCCCGAGTCTGCCGCCGCCACGCTCCAGGCGAACCTCGCCAGCACGGCCTCGGCTGCGCTGGGCGATGCGCTCGTGGGGGTTAAGAGTGCCCTGACTGGTGGGACTGCGAGAACCCAGCACGACAAGAACGCAGACGTTGTGAGCGTCAAGGACTTCAGCGCAAGCCCGTCGAACACGGCAGCGCAGAACGACACCGCCTTTACGCTGGCCGTCGCTGGACTTCCGACTACGGGCGGGAAGGTGACCGTCCCCGCTGGGACTTACGATCTGCTGGGAACCTGGGCTTGGGGTGATAAGCCTTTCGACATCATTGGCGATGGTCGTGGGGTGTCTGTCCTCCAGTGGACGGGTGCAAACACGATGCTATCCTGTGGTGCGGCAACGCTCTGCTCCATCAAGGGCTTGTCCTTCCTAAAGAAAACCGGGAACGCCTCCACCATCAACTATGCGATGGACCTGACGATTCACCGATACCTCGGCAGCCGCGCCGACGGCAAGCGCGCCGACATCCCCCAGTGATTCCTTCCTTGCCAGGTTATCCCCGCTGCTTCCGACCGTCGATCGACCGGCATCGCTCCGCTGCGATTGGCTGGCTTGTCGTCTTTGCTCTTGGGCTTCTGCAGGCGACGGCCCAAGGCCAGGATACGAGCGACCCGGCGAAGATCGCGCCGCTCGAGCATCAATTCCGCGAGGAATGGGTCGGGCAGATCGTGCCGTCGCACCTGGTTGATCTGTTTGAGGAGGGGGTGTTTCCGTTTTCGCGCGGCCGGCTCGAGGATCGGCAGTTCCGCTACCGGCTCTTCCGGCCGCAGCGCGATCCCGGCCAGCCCGACGCCCGGTATCCACTCCTTGTCTGGACCTCCGGCTATGGTGAGATGGGGGATGACAATTTCGCCCAGCTCCGCCATCTGCAGTTTGTCTTCACCGATCCGGAAAATGGCAGGAAGAAGCCGTTTTACTGCCTCGTGCTCCAGTCGCCCGCCGACCTGAAGCAGTGGTTCGACGGGGAGGGGAAGGAGGCCGAAGACGACGTCGCCAGCGTGCTCCTGGCACTCGTCGAGCGGATCATGAAAGTCGAGCCGATCGATCCCGAGCGGGTCTATCTCTCCGGGATCTCGGCCGGCGGCGGCGTCTGCTGGGAATTGCTCGAGCGTAGGCCCGACCTGTTTGCCGCGGTGGCGCCGCTGGCCGGGCCGGGCTGCGGCAGCGATCCGGCTGTGATGGCCGCAATTCGCAACGTGCCGGTGTGGGCCTTCCACGCCGCGCGCGATCCGCTCCTCCCGGCGACGAGCGCCCAGGATACGATCGCGGCCCTCCGTGCGGCGGGGGGGAGCGCAGCGCTCACGGAGGTCGATGCCGACTACCACGATTGTTGGACGGCGGCCTTCCGCGACTGGAGGCTCATGGATTGGCTCCTCCTCCAGAGGCGCGGCAAGACGGCCTGGCTCGCGCCCCCGGGAAGGCGGCCGATCGATTGGCCGGTCGTCGGGGGGATCGTGGCGCTGCTCTGGATTACGGCCGTGGCGATCCGTCAGGAGCTCAAGCGCCAACGGAGAAGCCGATGATGGAGAGGACAAAGCCAGGGATGACGAGGCCAGATATGACGACGACGCGGCGGTGGCTGCTCCTCGGCCTCGCCCTGACGCTCCTGGCCGGCTGCGATCCGCCGCCGCCGGGGAGGGTGCGCCCCTACGGCTGCGAGATCTACCTCCGCGGAACGTTTCTCGATGACGATCCCGACGCCGGCTTCGCCGTCTGCGACGGCCGCAACCGGCTCGAGTATGCCGGTGGCACAAAGTATGCCTGCACGCTCCTCGTCCCCGCCGGCAGCCACCGCTTCAAGGTGGCCGACGCGAGTTGGAAAGCCGTCAACCTCGGCGCTTGTGACTTCGGCGTCGCGCTCGCGCCCGGCACCGCCTACAGCGCCTGCTCGGGCGACGGCTCGCGGGATTTCCTCCTCGAGGTGGCCGAGGGGGGGCGGTATACGTTTGAGGTTCACGCCTCGAACCGGGCCAGGCCCCTCATTCGCTATGCGAAGGCCCGGTAGGCGCAGAGCCCGTGGCCTCCTCTGACACGGCCGACTTCGCCACCCGAAACACCATCATCGCGTCGCCGATCCGCGCGAAGGGCTCAGTCGCGGCAAGGCGGGCCACGAGTGCCGGTGGAACGATCGCCGGGTTGTACCCCGCTGCGGGGGTCGCCCCGAAGGCGAAGTAGGTCCAGCCGTTTCCCGGCGCGTCCCAATCGGCCTGGGCCAGGAGCCGGTCGGCATCGTCGGGGCGCATCGCAACGCAGTCGATACCCACTTTCGAAGGCTCGAGGCCGCCGTAGTAGGCGAGCGTGAGTCCCTTGGCATCTGGATGGGTGGCGATGAAGTGGTCGAGGGCGAGCAGGTCTTGCCCCCAGTCGACATTGCTGCTGACGAGATGACGCCAGCCGTTCCACCGCCCTCCCACCGTCTCATTGAAGTAGGCGAGGCTGTGGGGCACGCAGAACAGGCTGCTGGCGATACCCCAGGCGAGGCCTGTGCCCGCGAGGAGCGATGCAGCTCGAATTGGGAGCGGGGCCGCCGTACTTCGCCGGGCAGCGTCGATCGTGGCCCCGAGCCTACCGA
>JBAWVV010000492.1:0-3161 GCA_037147115.1 Planctomycetia bacterium
GGCCAGGTTGCTTCGGAACGCCGGGCAGCGCTCCGGGGCCGGCGGGGGTGGATGCCGGGGAAAGGGTTGCCCCGTCGGCACGGCGGCTCCTGGCGACTGCGGCCCTCCGGGAGGGGCCACTGCGGGGAACGGCGTTACCGGAGCCTGCCCCGGCTGCGATTGGGGCGCGACGGTCACACCGTCCGGGGCTTCGCCTGGCATGAATCCACCCGGTGGTGGCCAGGGCAATCCGACGATCTGTCCAACCTTTGTGGTTTTGGATCGTCTTTGCAGCCGCTGCACCTCCTGCTTCTCGATCGTCCGCACCGTCACCCACGGCCCGAGGCCATACCGCTCACGGAGCCCGATGTCGCGGGTTTTGTTCGTGTTGACGTCGTTGCTCCGCAGACACCAGGTGAAGTTGCCGTCTTCGTCGGCGTCGACGTACTTCTCCCCCTCATCCCACTGCTGGTTCCAGTTGACGTCAGCGAACACCTCGCTCCACTGCGGCTGTTCGATCTTCTGGAGGACCGGCAGCGAGGGATCGACCGGCGCCGGCGGCAGCGCCTTGGAGGGATCCTCCTTCTGCGGCCGGAAGCCCGGCTCGCCTTCCATCATGATCCCGCGCTCCTCGCTCGTCATCGACGGCGCGCAGTGGCCGACGAGGTCAATGATCCCCCGGCCGAGATCCCAGCCGACCTTCGTGGGGTCGAAGGCCATCGACTCGGGGAGCGGGGCCATGGCGAGAATCACCTGGAGCGTCCCGGCGACGACGAGCCCCGCCACCGCACCGACGATCCCCCCACCGGCCAAGTCAACCAGCGGCGGATAGTTCGTCGCTCCTTCCTGAATCGCCCCCCCCACCGCCAGTCGGATGACGATCGCCACAAGGGCAACGCTCGTCACGAAGGCGATCGACTGCCGCCACACCATCGCAAATTCGTTGGTCATCCCGGCCCACATCAACAGCCCATCGACATGGTCGGTGATCGCGAACGCAGCCACGACCGAGGCAACCGCTTGGAGGCCCCAGACCGTCGCCAGGAAGAGCCCGTAGCGCGAGCCGAGCCAGGCGAGGATCGCTACGATCAGGAAGGAGATCGGATCGGCGAAGCGCTGGAGCATCGAATCGGCGAACAACATCATTAACCCCGTCCCTCGTGACACGTCGCCGTGCCTGGTGTCTTCCGACCGTCGCGGGGAAGTCCCCCTGCCACGCTACTTCGCCACTCGCTGCATCTCGCTGACGCTCGTGATCCCGGCGAGCACCTTGCCGACGCCTGCCTCGAGGAGTGTCTTCATCCCTCCCTTGCGCGCCACCTGGCGGATCGTCTGCATCGAGGGGCGGCCGATGAGGAGCTCGCGGATCGAGTTGTCGAAGATCATGAGCTCGTGGAGGCCGGTGCGCCCGCGGAAGCCGGTGCCATTGCACGCCGGACATCCCTTCTCCTGATAGACCGTCACATCCTTCCCGGCCGCGATCCCCCACTTTTGCTTGATCTCGTCGGAGAGCTGGACGGCCTGCTTGCACTTCGGGCAGAGGACGCGGACGAGCCGTTGGGCGAGGACTGCGGAAACGGCCGACTGGATAAGCGTCGCCTCGACGCCGATGTCGAGGAGCCGCGTGATCGTCGTGGGGGCGTCGTTGGCGTGGAGCGTCGTGAACACGAAATGCCCCGTCATCGCCGCCTGCATGGCGATCTCGGCCGTCTCCTTGTCGCGGATCTCGCCGATGAGGATCACGTCGGGATCCTGCCGGAGCGTGGAGCGGAGGATCTTGGCGAAGGTCAGTTCGGCGGCCACGTTGACCGCGGTCTGCGAGATCCCCTCGAGGCGGTACTCGATCGGGTCCTCGATCGTGATGATGTTCTTGGAATTGACGTCGATCTCCGAGAGCGCGGAGTAGAGCGTCGTCGTCTTCCCCGAGCCGGTCGGCCCGCAGACGATGAGCATGCCGTGCGGCTGCTGGATAATCTCGCGGAGATTGGCGACGACCGAATCCTTCATGCCGATCGCGCCGAGCCCTCCCTTGACGATCCCGCCATCGGCGTCGAGGAGCCGCAGCGCCATCTTCTCGCCGAAGCTCGTGGGGGCCGAGGCGGCGCGAACGTCGAACCGCCGGTCCTCCATGAGGACCGTGAATGTCCCGTCCTGCGGGCGCCGCTTCTCAGCGATATCCATGTCGCCGAGCACCTTCATCGCCGAAATGACCGCCTTCCCCTCGTCGGCCGGAAAGGCCGCGATGTTCTGGAGAATCCCGTCGATGCGGCAGCGGACGACGTACTCTTCGTTGTTCTTCGGCTCGCAGTGGATGTCGGTGGCCCGCAGATCGACCGCCTTGAGAAACATCTCCTGGACGGTCTTCACCGCCTGCGAAGTCTCGCGGTCGAGCCCCCCGCTCTTGCCGTCGACGGTGGTGCCATCCTTTTTCAGGAGGACGATCCGCGGCGCGGGGCCGGTCCTCGTCAGGCCGCCCGACGCCCCCGCCGGGAAGGACCGGTCGAATTGCCTCTCGAGCCCGAGTCGGACGGCGAGTTTCCGCCCCGTCCGCCGGGCAAATGTGGCCGAGAGGATCTTGTCGGTCGGCTTGGCCTTCGTGTCGCGCAGCGCTACGTACCCGAGCGTGAAGGCAGGAACAAGAAGGGCGAAGAGCACCAATGGCCCCAGCCCGGCCTGCCAGGTGGCGACAAAGAGGAGCACGCCGACGGCGGCGAAGATCAGATTCCAGGGGAGCGCCTGCCCAAACACCTTCCGGGCATCGCGGTCGACCCACATGCAGATCGCGGCCCACAGCGAGGCCAACGCGATCCACAGGCCCCCCATCCAGAGGAGGTGCTCGCCGAATGATGGAGGTACGATCACGCCTCACCCGCCTTTAAGCATCGCTCGGCAGGCCGCGCACGGAGCCGGGGCGGGAGTCCGCCCCCTCCGGGATGCGCCGCGCCGCGCGGAATTCCGTGCTGCCCAGCGCCCCGTTTTAGCCTGTCGCAGTGGGAAAATCCACGCGTCGCCCCCTTTTCACCCCCCTTTTAGCCCCCCTTCGCGCCTGCCGACGCCACCGTCAGACGGCTATTCTAATGGGGTAGCCCCCGCCTACCCCTCACCGCGGCGCCCGCCATGCCACCCCATCCGTCACCGACTGCGACACCCCATCCCGG
This sequence comes from Planctomycetia bacterium, assembly GCA_037147115.1. GTDB lineage: Bacteria > Planctomycetota > Planctomycetia > Pirellulales > UBA1268 > QWOP01. The sequence continues at coordinate 3,138 of JBAWVV010000492.1, forward strand.
CCCCCGTGCCGATCCTTCCGGCGA
>JBAWVV010000493.1:0-3154 GCA_037147115.1 Planctomycetia bacterium
ATCGGCATGGCCTTCGTGATTTGGCTTCGCCCCGAAATCCTTCGGTGACAGATCGCAAAAAAAGGTGACAGCCACCAAAATTGGAGAATCTGGCAGCTTGCCTAGATTTGGTGGCTGGCACCTTTTTTCTTCTGAGAGCCGGCCTCGCCGGTAAGCGAATCCCGGAGGACGAAAGCGCCAGCGGCGCGGAGAGAGCGGAGGGCATGGATGCCCGAAGCGAGCTTCCGGCGACGGGACACGGGCGACCACGAAGCTCCGTTTGGGCCAATACCGTTTAAGCCCCCAACGCTCCCGAACCTGTTGGCGGTCCATCGGCGGGGCCCAGATTTGGTGGCTCGCACCCCTTCCGTTTCCCGCTCACTTTTCTCCCGGCGTCAGCCCGGCCTTCGCTTCGAGTTCGGCGAGGAAGGCCGCGATCGCGGCGCGCTGATCCGCGGTCGCGTGCTCGAGCGCTCGCACCTGAAAGGCGGTCGCCTCGCCAATCTGCCCCTGACGGGCGAGGAGATGGGCGAGCGTGTCGAGCAGAGCGCCGTCATCGGGCTGCAACACGACGCCGCGCCGGGTGGCGGCCGTGGCGGCCGCGAGGAGCGGCGCTGGGATGTCCACTCCTTCGCCGGCCGCTAGTTCGACATCCCGGACAAGCTCGTCGAGCCGCCGGGCGTCGTCGCCGGCCAGGTCGACCGCTTCGGCAAACAGCCCGAGCACCTCGGGAGCCTGTGATCGAAGAGCCTGCGGAAACGCCGCGAGCCGCTCCTCCTGCCGCGCCTCGATCCGCAGCCGGCATCTCTTCAGCACGAGGTTGGCGGCTTCCTGCCAGTCATCGGCTGCCATCGTCCCCTTCGCTACCGCGAGTCGCTCGCTCGCCGCCGCGCCGTCGACGTCCCCCGAAAACCATTCGGCCACGATCGGTGCGAGCCGCTCCCGGATGGCAGGGGCGTCCCGCCCCGCAAGGGCGTAGAGACGGGTCTTTGTGCCGTCAAAAGTCGCCAGCCGCGAGCCATCGGGGCTGAAGAGGAGCATTTCCAAACCAAACTTCGGCGGCGTGCTCGCGCGTTGCTCGCTCACCGCCAGCGCCCCTCCCGTCGGGGCATCCCAGAGCCGGATGGTCGGCCCTCGAAGGGTCGCCAGAAGAGTGCCATCAGGGCTGAAGGCGATAGCCCCGCCCCCGTCTCCTTCGAGCACGGCCAACTGCTTCCCGGTCGCCACGTCCCAGAGACGGATACCTCCCCCGGTGGTTGCCAGGCGAGACCCATCGCGGCTGAAGGCGAAGTCCTCGTCCTGCCCCGGGCTTCCCTCGAGCACCGCCAGTTCCCTCCCCGTCGCCGCGTCCCAGAGCCGGGTTGTCGTGCCGTCCGAGGTCGCCAGCCGCGCGCTGTTGGGGCTGAATGCCGCCGACAAGCCCCGTTGCTTGTTTCCTTCGATCACTGCCAGTTCCTCCCCCGTCGCCGCGTCGAGCAGGGAGAACTCACTCCAGTTCGATAAATCTTGGTTCCTGCTGATGAAGAGCCGCGCACCATCCGGGCTCATGAAGGCGTGGGACAGGCGAGTAGGCACATGGCCGCTGGCAAAAACTTTCCCGGTCGCCGCATCGAAGATCTCTAAAAGCGTCGTACGGAGGGGGCTGGATCTGATGACGAGGTGCGTCTCTGCCACCACATACCTGCCATCGCCGCTGAATCTCAACTGCCCCTTGAGCCCGCTGATCTCAACCTCCTTTCCGGCTTCCAAGTCCCAGACGAGGCCCCCGTCGCCCCCTTCCATCCTGATTGCCAGCCGCGATCCGTCTGGACTGAAGGCGAAGGAAGAGGAGCGAAATCGCCCCTCGAGCACTGTCAGTTCCTTCCCCGACACCGCGTCCCACACGTGGGTCGTGGCGTCAAAGCAGATCACCAGCTTCGTGCCATCGGGACTGAACCTGACGGAATGAAGCCCTCCAAAACGGCATTGGCACGTTCCATGCCCCTCAAGACCAGCCAACTCCTGCTCGGTCACGGTATCCAGGAGCCGCGCCGTCGAGCCTTCGAGGACCACCACCCGAGTGCCAGCAGGGCTCATCGCGATCGGCCGGAGCCCGTTGAAAAGCTCCTTTCCGGTGGTCATGTCGACGACACTCGAATTCCAGAGATGCCGCCCGGAGATGAGAAGTCGCTCACCATCGGGGCTGAAGGCTGGGTACCCACATTTTTTCAGCGGCAACTCCTCCAAGGTCATTGGCCCCCGCAAGACTTCTTCCTGTGGCTCAAGCGGCTTGCGCGTCGCGGCAGGCTCGGCACCCTCCGCCGCGCGGGACGCCCCCGCGCCTCGGAACCAGAACGCTGCGGCAGGGACCGTCGCCAACGCGATGACGAGCACCACGAGCCAATCCCCGACCGCCCTCCCGCTCGCTCCGCGACGCTTGGCTGCGAAATCACCTATCGACCTTCGACTGCCACGATGGACCATGACGTGGCTCCTCTGAAATGGGCTCGATCGGGGTAGAGGGCCCTCCGCAGAGCAGACCGGACGCCGCAGCCCGACGCGGAGCGATCGCCCCTATGAACCCTCGCCGATTTCCATCCTAGACACACCCCACCCTCGGCCCAGATTTGGTGGCTGGCACCTTTTCGCCCTCGAATGATTTCTTGACGGCGGCGAACCGGAGCGTTAGCTTTCTCGCGGCGATATATCAGCGGTCGGGTGCGTGTGCCCCGTCGCTTCTTTTTCCGCAGGAGGCCCTCCCATGCCGCGTTTCATTCGCATTTGCATGGCGCTTGCCTCGGTGCGTGTCGGCAGGTCGGCCTGACACCTCCTCCGCGGCCTTTGCCTCCCGGTTTTTGCCGGATCGCCCTGCGCTTTGCTTCGCGGTCGGTCGCTTATCGCGACTGACTCCATCGGGCGGGCAGCAGGTCTGCGATCGTACTGACGTCGTCGCGCCCGGCACCCGTGCGCCCGCCATAGCGATTTCCCGGTTGCTTGTTTGTCCTGTTTTCGTCGCTTGCTTTCCGCACCGTTTTTGAGCCCTTTGGTTTCGATCCCTTCGTGGTCCTCACATTCTCCGAGAAAAAAATGTCCAGAAAGTCTTCCGGCCGCTCCCACCTGCGGGATGCCGGCTTCGAGTCGTTCCCTCCCGCGGGCCACTCCCGCAAGGATCTCCAGCTCTGCCGCCAGGTGGCCG
>JBAWVV010000494.1:0-3140 GCA_037147115.1 Planctomycetia bacterium
GTCCGAGCCTAGGGTTCCCCCGCCTCCCCCAGTCGCGCACCCGCCATGCAACCCTCCGACATGTCAGCCGTCGACCTCGTCACCGCCGTCCGCCACGGCGATCTGACGGCCCTACGGGCCACCGAGGCCTTCCTCGAGCGGATCGAACGGCTCGACGGGCAGATCAATGCTTTTCTGTCGGTCGACCGGGAAGGGGCCCTCCGCACCGCCGCCGCGATCGACGAGAAGCGGAAGACGGGCCAGCCGCTCGGCCCGCTGGCCGGGCTACCTGTGGCCGTCAAGGACGCGCTGTGCACGTTCGACCAACCGACAACCTGCGCTTCGAAGATGCTCGCCGGCTTTCGCCCCCCGTACGACGCCGAGGTGGTGGCGCGCCTGCGGGCCGCCGACGCCGTCATCGTCGGCAAGACGAACATGGATGAGTTTGCCATGGGGGGATCGAACGAGAACTCCGCCTTCGGCCCGGTCCACAACCCCTGGGACCTGACCCGCGCCCCGGGGGGCTCCAGTGGCGGTTCGGCGGCGTGCGTGGCAGCCGACATGGCGCCGGTGGCGATCGGCTCCGACACCGGTGGCTCGATCCGCCAGCCGGCAGGGCTGTGCGGGATCACGGGGCTGAAACCGACCTACGGCCGCGTCAGCCGCCGCGGGCTGGTGGCCTTCGCCTCGAGCCTCGATCAGATTGGCCCGATGGCCCGCTCCGCCGCCGACTGCGCTTTGTTGCTCGAGACGATCGCCGGCCACGACCCCGGCGACGCGACGTCGCTTGCGTCGCCGGTGCCGTCGTACAGCACCGATCTCGATCGGCCGCTGGAGGGGGTGCGGATCGGACGGGTACCTGCCCACTTCGGGGCCGGTCTCTGCCCGGAGGTGGCCCATGCCGTCGAGGAAGCGTTTGCCGCCTTCCGCGCCGCCGGGGCCACGATCATCGACATCGACATGCCGCACGCCGATGCCGGTGTCGCCACCTACTACCTCGTCGCCCCCTGCGAGGCGTCGAGCAATCTGGCGCGCTACGACGGAGCTCACTATGGTCACCGGGCCGAGCCGGGGGGGCACCGGGCCGAGGCCGGCAAGGGTCCTGGTGTGTCAGGCGGCGGATTTGAGTCGGCGCTGGTTGAGATGTACTGCCGGAGCCGAGCCGAGGGATTCGGGCCGGAAGTGAAGCGCCGGATCATGCTCGGCACCTACGCCCTCTCCGCCGGCTACTACGACGCCTACTACGCCAAGGCACTCAAGGTTCGTCGTCTGATCCGCCAGGATTATCTCGACGCCTTCGAGAAGGTCGATCTCATCGGTGGGCCGGTGTCGGCCACGGCGGCGTTTAAGCTCGGCGAGAAGAGCGGCGATCCGCTCGCGATGTACCTCGTCGATCTCTACACCGTCTGCACAAACCTCGCCGGCGTCGGGGGAATCTCCTTCCCCTGCGGCTTCACCAAGGGGGGCCTGCCGATCGGCTTCCAACTCCAGGCCCCGGCCCTCGCCGAGCCCCTCCTCCTTCGGGCCACCGACCGTTACCAGCACCTCACCGACTGGCACCGCCGCCGTCCCGCCATCGCCGCCCGGCCCCGCTGACACGCCGCCACGCCGATTCCCCCCGGCGCTCCCAACGCCGGCCCAGCCCTCCAACCGAAGCCCCTCACGAGCGCCCCCCCGTGACCGACACACCGACCGCCGCCGCGCCCTTCACCACGGTCATCGGCCTCGAAGTCCACGTCCAACTGCAGACGCGGACAAAGCTCTTCTGCGGCTGCGTTACCACGTTCGGTGCCGCGCCAAACACGCAGGTCTGTCCCACGTGCCTCGGCCTCCCCGGGTCGCTCCCGGTGATGAACCGGACGGCTTTCGAACTCGCCGTCCGGGCGGCGCTGGCCCTCGGCTGCAAGATCGCGCCGTTCACGAAGTGGGATCGCAAGAACTACTTCTACCCCGATCTCCCCAAGGGCTATCAGATCTCGCAGTTCGACCTCCCCTTCTCGTCGGAAGGCGCCCTCGAGGTGGTCGATCCGAAGGGGGCCCTGACGAGAAACGTCCGGATCACCCGCGTTCATCTCGAAGAGGATGCCGGGAAGAGCATGCATGACGAGATGGCTGGCACCGGCGACACGCGGATCGATCTGAATCGGGCCGGCACGCCGCTGTGTGAGATCGTCAGCGAGCCCGATCTGCGGTCGCCGCAGGAGGCGCGCGCCTGGCTCAACGAGCTCAAGCTTCTGCTTGTCTACCTCGGTGTGAGTGATTGCAACATGCAGGAGGGGAGCCTGCGGGTCGACGCCAATGTCAACCTCCACATCCCCTGCGACGGCGGCCGGATCGCCAAGACGCCGATCGTCGAAATCAAGAACATGAACAGCTTCCGCTCCGTCGAGCGGGCGCTGATCTATGAATCGGCCCGTCAGTACGAGGAGTGGCAGGCGACCAAGGCCGAGATGGGGAAGACCCCGAAGCAGACCCGCGGCTGGGACGATCCGGCCGGCGTCACTCGGGCCCAGCGGCACAAGGAGGAGTCGAGCGACTACCGCTACTTCCCCGAGCCCGACCTCGTGCCGGTGACGGTGTCGGAGGAGTGGCTTGCGGCCACGCGCGAGTCGATGGGGGATCCGCCGTCGGTGCTCCGTGAGACGCTCGCAGCGACGTGGAAGATCCCTCCCTACGACGCCGACGTCCTCGTCAATCAGGGCCGGGAACTGGTCGCCTACTTCGAAGATCTCGCCGGAAGAGTCGGCGAGGGAAAGGTGGCGAGCAACTGGATGCAGCAGGACGTGCTGCGCACGCTCAACGAGCGCGGTGGCACGATCGGGGAGTTTCCCGTCCGCCCCGCGGCTGTGGCCGACATCATCGGCCGGGTGGCGAAAGGGGATTTCGACACCAGCCGTGGCCGCGAGATCTTCGCCGAGGTGCTCGCCAGTGGGCGATCCGTCGACGACGTCGTCGCCTCGATGGGGATCGCCGCGGTCGACGACGACGATCTGATCAGTCTGTGCCGCGAGCTCCTCGCCGAAAACCCGCGCGTTGTCGCCGACGTGCGGGGGGGGAAGGAGCAGGCCGCTGCTGGGCTCATCGGCCAGGCGAAAAAGAAAAACCCGAACGTCAATCCGGGGAAGGTGCGGGAAAAATGCCTGGAACTGATCCGTGCCATG
>JBAWVV010000495.1:0-3132 GCA_037147115.1 Planctomycetia bacterium
AGCGGGTGCTTGAGCGGCAGCCAGGCGCCGCCGGCCTTGCTCGAAGCGACCGACTGCTCGATGAAATACATCCCCTCCACGCCGTCGTGGATGTTGGGATAGATCGTCTTGGTGCGCTCGAAAGGCTTGCCGGCGATCGCCAGCTCCATCGCGTCGTAGGTGGAGCGATAGACGTTGGCGAAGGCCTCGAAGAAGCCCTCCGGATGCCCGGACGGGAGCCGGCAGGCGGCCTTCGCGGGGTCGCTCGTGTAGGGGGCGTTGGGGTCGCGCGTGTAGATCTGGTGGGGATGGCCGTTCTTGCGGATGAAGAGCTGGTTGGGGTTTTCCTGGTGCCACTCGAGGCTCGCCAGCGTCCCGTCGATCTCGATCCGGACGTCGTTCTCCCGGCCATGGCTGATCTGCGAGGCCGTGACGGTGCCCAAGGCGCCGTTGCCGTAGCGGATGACGGCGTGGCCATAGTCGTCGAGCGGCCGCGGCGGCTCGAAGACTTTGAGGTTGCAGCTGATCGAGTCGGGGAGGAGGCCGGTCATGTAGCGGCCGAGGTTGTAGGCGTGGGTGCCGATGTCGCCGAAGCAACCGGCGGCGCCGCTCTTGGTCGGGTCGGTCCGCCAGGCGGCCTGCTTCTGCCCCTCGCTCTCGAGCCGGCTCCGCAGCCAGCCCTGGATGTAGGTAGCGCGGATCGCCTGGATGTCGCCAAGCTCGCCGGAGAGGATCATCTGCCGCGCCTGACGGACAAGCGGATAGCCGGTGTAGTTGTGCGTCACGGCGAAGACGACGTTCGATTCCTTGACGAGCGCCGCAAGCTCCTCCGCCTCAGCCATGTTGAGGGTCATCGGCTTGTCGCAGATCACATGAAAACCCGCTTCGATCGCAGCCCGGGCGACTGGGAAGTGCATGTGATTGGGCGTGGCGATGGAGACAAAGTCGATCCGCTCGTCGGCGGGGAGCATCTGCTCCGCGGCGAACATCTCGGCGTAGGAGCTGTAGGCCCGCGACGGGGCGATGTCGTAGTCGGCGGCGCTCGCCTTGGCCCGGGCCGGATCGCTCGACAGCGCCCCGGCGACGAGGGCGGCACGGTTGTCGAGGACAGCGGCGGTGACATGCACCCGCCCGATGAACGATCCCTGCCCCCCTCCGACGATCGCCATCCGCAGCTTCCGACCCAAAGTCCCGTTCGTGGCCATGCCCTGCTCTCCCCTTCGCGTCGCGTCAGTTTTCGGGAGGGGAGCATCGGCCCCCCTCGTCCCATCATCGCCCCCCGCACCAGAACCCCCCGGCACGGGCGACGGTGGGAATCTATCACACCGGGCTCAGCGGCTGGAGAGGGCAGGCCGTTGCCCCCACCCCCGGCGAGGCCCTACGATGCCGGTTGCCCGGGCGTGGTGAGTGCCGCGCGGGCCGCCGCCGGCGCCCCGGCCGACGAGGCATCCAATGGGTTTTGCAGACCGCCGTTACGCGCCCCCGAATCGTTCGTGGCGGGGGGGATCCGCAGGCCCCGGGGACTGGAGCGCGGTGACGACGATCATCGTCGCCAACTGCGCCGTCTGGGTCGCCTGCCTCCTCGCCGGGAACGATTCCCCGCTCGCCGGGTGGCTGGCGATGCGCGGTGACCTGGCGAGCCATCCCCTCGAGGCGTGGCGGCTGCTCACCTACGGCTTCGCCCACGACATGACCTCGCCGTGGCACCTGTTCCTCAACATGCTCACGCTCTGGTTCTTCGGGCCGGAGGTCGAGGCGCGCATCGGTCGCAACGAGTTCTTCCGCTTCTGGCTGACGGCGATCGTCCTCGCCGGCCTCGCCTGGCTGGTGAGCGTGCAATTTGGCCGAGGGGGCCAGGCCGGGTTGCTTGTCGGCGCCAGCGGCGCGGTGACGGCCACGCTCGCCGTCTTCATCTGGAACAACCCCCACCAGGAGCTCCTCCTCTGGGGCATCCTCCCGATCCCCGCCTGGGCTCTCGGCATTCTCTATTTCTTCTCCGACATCAGCGGCGCTGTCGAACGCCGCGACAATGTCGCCCATATCGCCCATATCGGCGGGGCAGTCTTCGGCCTGCTCTACGCCTGGCGCGGCTGGAACATCGGCGATCTCCTCGAGGCTCCAGCGCAGCTCCTCCAGTCGCGGCAGCGATTCCGGATCTTCCGCCCCGAAGACGATCCTCCGCGGCCGCCGTCGCGCCCGGCGTCACTGGAGGATGACGAAGCGCTCCGTGATGCAGTCGATAAGATCCTCGAGAAGATCAGCCGCTCCGGCGAGGCAAGCCTCACGCCCCAGGAGCGCGACACCCTCACCCTCGCCAGCCGGCGCCTCAAGGAACGGCTCCGCTGACCGCGGCCGGATTGACGCCGCCGGGCCGATGAAGCGCACGGTTGCCAGGCCGCATTGGGCCGAATGGCCGGCCGTCAGCGGGTCGCCGGCACCGCTTCGGTCGCCGACGCGGTCCGTACCGGCTGCGCCTGCTGGCGGAGCCGATCGATGGCCGCCACGAGCTGCTGGTACTTCGCCTCGTCGAGCTCCCCCGAGATCACCCCTTGGGGGCGACCGAAGGTGTCGATGACGAGGATGTTGGGGACTTCGGGGGCCATGCCGAAGGTCTTGGGCATTGTTCCCTTGAAGTCGAGCCACACCGGCACGTGCGGCGATTCCTTGCGGATCTGCGACCGGACGACCGGATGAACCGCCTTGGGGATCTCGGGGAGACAGGCAACGGCGACGGCATGAACATTCGGGACGCGAGCCCCGGCCGGCCAGCCGGCGATCCCCGAGACCGGCTGGCGCGCCCATTCCGGCCCCTCCACCTTGGCGGCATGGGGGTGGTAGTGGACGTGGAGCCGCTGGCCGATGTCGTGGGCCGACTCGGCGCCGTTGCGGTCGGCGTAGAGGAGGACGATCACGTCACCCCGCAGGGCACCGGTGTCGTGCGTTTTCCGGTTTTGATCCTCCATTACGATGTTCACCGTTGGCGCGGCCGGCGCGGCGGCGGCAGGGATGGCGCGGGCCGGGCCGGCCGTCACCGGTGCCGGGGCAGCGGGGGCACGCGGCGTGGGAGACTGAGCATGGATGATCGGCATCCCCAGGAACACGAACACGAACACGAACAGAAACCCGAGCAGGCAGGCGTGGGCGGGAGAGGAG
>JBAWVV010000496.1:0-3130 GCA_037147115.1 Planctomycetia bacterium
GGGGAGAAGGGCTCTGTGGCGGCCATGCGTGTCGGCGGGGAGCCGTCGCGGTAGAATTGGGGAGTCCACGGGCGGACCGGGTTTCCCCATTCAGCCTACACCAGGTTTTCCCCCGCCGCCCCCAGTCGGGATGACGACCCTTGCCGCGCAAGCTGATCCTGGACATCGATCCGGGCATTGATGACGCCATCTCGCTGGCGATCGCGCTGTTCGATCCGCGACTCGACATCCTGGCAGTGACGGCTACTGGCGGGAGCGTTTCTCCGCAGCAGGCGACGGCGAACGTCCAGGCGCTCGTCGCGCTCCTCGACCCCCCGAAGCTTCCCCGTCTCGGCGCGGCGCCGACCGACGTCCCACCGATCGATCACCCCTGGAACCTCCACGGCGCCGATGGCCTCGGCGGCCTCGACCTGCCGCGCGTCCAACTCCACGGCGAGCATGCCGCGGAGAAAGTGATCGTCGAGACGCTTCGCGCTCATCCCCGCGAGGTCACGATCCTGGCGCTGGGGCCGCTGACAAACATTGCCCGCGTGCTCCGGCGTGATCCGGGGCTCGCCGAGATCATCGCCGGCATCATCGTCTGTGGCGGATCGGCCACGGCCACCGGCACCGTCACGCCGGTGGCCGACTTCAACTTCCATGCCGACCCGGCAGCGGCCCGGCACGTGCTCCTCGAGCCGATTGCCAAGACGCTCCTCCCGATCGACACCGCCGGCCAGGTGGTGCTCGGATTCGAGTTCCTCGATCAGCTCCCCGACCCCTTCTCGCGTGCCGGCAAGCTCTTCCGCCGGATCCTCCCCCATGCCTTCCGGGCCCAGCGGCAGCTGCTCGGGAGCGAGGGGATCTGCCTGCCGGAGGTGGTGGCCCTCGTGGCGGCGACCAATCCAGAGCTGTTCGAGCGCTCGACGGTGTCGGCCGATGTCGAGACGGAGGGGCGGCTCACGTCGGGCATGCTCGTCGTCGACCGCCGGCAGATGCGCCGCGGGATGCCGAATGCCGATCTGCTGACGGCCTGCGATGTGGCCGCGGTGAAGGATTGCATCCTCCGCGGCATGACCGCCGCGGGCGCGGCGACCGAGTAGGGTCGTTCTTTAGTACTTGACCGGTTGGGCCGGCGTGGAACGCGACGGCGGCAAGGCGGCCGGGCTGTTAAACGGCCACCAGTTGCCGTTGGCCGTCTGCTGCTGCGGGATCGCCTGCTGCATCTGCCCTGTGAGGGCCTGCTGCTGCGACTGGAGCGTCGCTTGGGTCTGGTTGTTGAACTGCTGGAGCTGGCCGTTGAGCTGCTGCGAGTACTGATTGCCGGCCGACTGGAGCTGGTTGTTGATCTGTTGGCCCTGCTGGTTGGCGTACTGCTGCATCTGGTTGGCCATCTGCTGGGGCTGCTGCTGGAGCTGGTTGGCGTACTGCTGCGTCTGGTTGTTGAGACCCTGCGCGTATTGGTTGGTCTGGTTCTGGACTTGGTTACCGTACTGCTGGATGTTCGGCGGGGCGGCTGGCTGGCTGCTCGGCGCCCAGGTCCAGGTGTTGTTTGTGGGGGCCGTCGCAGCGGGCAGGGAAGGGGGAGCCAGAGGCGTCGTCGGTTGCCCCGCCATCGGATTGGAGGCGAAGCTGCCGTACGGTGCCGGCTGGCCGATCATCCCCGTCGACGGCGGGGCGACGGTCATCGGTGCGGGATAGGCCGAGGGATGGGCCGGGTAGGCCGTCGGCATCGCCGCGGTCTGTTGGGGCGTCTGGCACCCGGTCGCGGCGACAAGCAAGCCGGCCAGGGCGGTCATGCCCATCAATCTGGAGCATGACGACGCCAACCCGCTTGCGAGGCCGCGGCCGAGGGTGGTCACCGGCGTGGAAGCCGCAACGGGCCCTCGTCCACGAAACGGTCGTCGAAGGGGCTTGGCGTGGGACACGACGGCGTCTCCGCGGACGAACGGGGGGCTGGGAAACCTTCAAGGCGGCGGGAGAATAGCGAATCCCCCCGTACGGTCCAGAGCAGTTCGACCGCTGCCGGCACTCCCCACGAGGCAACGCCAGCGGGGCACGCTCGCCGTGGGAGTCCGTGGTTGCCCCCCTTGGCCAGTTTCCCCGGTCGGTTCGACGCTTCCCCCAAAACGCCACGCCCGTGCCCCCGATCCCTTCCCCTCCGCCCGCTGCGATCGCCGACCCGGATGGGCTCCTCGACGACCTCCGGTCCGAGGCGGTCAGGCTCGGGTTTGCGCGGCTCGGTGTGGCATCGACGGACCGTGAACACCGCGACGGGCTCGTCCACGAGGCCTTTCGGAGCTGGCTGGAGGGTGGCCTCGGGGGACCGATGACCGATTGGCTCGCGGGGCATGAATCGCTCCGGCGCGACCCGGACGGCATGCTGCGAGGTGTCCGCAGTGTCGTGATGCTTGCCACCGACCACCCCCGGCCGGAGGCGGCGACGGCGGCCGGGAGCGGCCGGGTTGCCGCGTATGCCCGCGGCGACGACTACCACCCGCTCCTGCGGCGGCGTGTCAACGATCTCGGGGCCTGGCTCGAGGCCCGCGTCCCCGGCTGCCGGACACGCGGCGTCGTCGATTCCGCGCCGTTTTCGGAACGGGAGTTCGGCTGGCTCGCCGGGCTTGGATGGTTTGGCAAGAATTGCCTCCTCATCGATCCCGCGGCCGGGAGTTATTTTCTCCTCACGGCGCTCCTCACGGATCTCGTTCTCCCGGTAGCCGAGCCGATCCGCGTTGACCACTGCGGCACCTGCACCGCCTGCCTCGAGGCCTGTCCCACCGGGGCCTTTGTCGCGCCGCGCGTCCTCGACGCCGGCCGGTGCATCAGCGGGATCACGATCGAGCAGCGCGGCCCGGTGTCGGCAGCGCTTCGCCCTGGTCTGGGGACGTGGGTGTTTGGCTGTGACGTCTGCCAGGAGGTCTGTCCCTGGAATCGTCGGGCACCCGGTTCGGCAGAGCCAGCGCTCCAGCCCCGCGATGGCGGCGCTAGCCTTGAGCTTGCGAGCCTCCTCGGCCTTGACGAGGCCGGCTTCCGGGAGCGCTTCCGCGGCTCGGCGATCCTCCGGGCGAAGCGGTCGGGGGTGATCCGGTCGGCAGCAATCGCGCTTGGCAACCGCCCCGACCCCACGGCCGCGGCGGCGCTCGTCGCG
>JBAWVV010000497.1:0-3116 GCA_037147115.1 Planctomycetia bacterium
GGGCAGGGGGGCCGGTGAGAGGGGAGGGGCCGGTGGCAGGCAAGGAATGGCTAGCGGCTGGGAGGAGGGAGGCCGAAAACGGGACGCGAAACACCGCGGCCAGAGAGGCCAACCGGTGTGAAGACAGTCCCATCAGCCTATAGTCTCGTGTTGCTGTCCGCACCCCACGCCTTCTCCGAGGAGCGTCCTGGCCGATGGAACGTGTCTATTCCCGCGCGGCGATGTTCGCGGTGGCCCTGATGCTGGCGACGGCGCTGCTCGGCCTGTGGATCGGTGACCTCCATGGCCAGACCGATCGGAGCGTGCTCCGCTGGGGGACCGTCCACCGCCTCTCCGGGGTGTTTGCGGCCCTCATGGTGGTGCTCGTCAACAGCATGGGGGTGACCTACTTCATTGGCACCGGACGGTGGTGCCGGGAGGTGGTGGAGACCTACGGACTGTCGGCGGCGCTCATCGACCGGTCGAAGGTGATCAAGCGGGCAGCGTTCCCCTGGTCGGTGATCGGGATGCTCGCCGTGGTGGGGATCGTGGCCCTCGGGGGAGCAGCCGATCCGGCCACCGGCCGCCCCGGAACGCAACTCTGGGTGACGCCCCACCTCGTCGGCGCCATGGCACTGGCGGCGCTCATCGCCTGGTGCTTCCAGTCGCAACTGCCGCGGATCCGCCGCCAGCAGGCGCTCATCGAGGAGGTGCTGGGTGAGGTCCGTGAGATCCGCCGCGCCCGCGGCCTCGATGTCGAGGGCTGACGGTCGGCGGGCCCCAGCGAAACCATCGAAGGGGAGCGCGCTCAACGCCCCCCGGAGCCGGGGAGTGCGGCCGCGACGCCGCGTGACGGCGCGAGGATGGCGCGTTCGGCGACGGTGATCCCGGCCGCGACGGTGATCCCCAGCGCCAGCGACGCTGAGAGGAGGAGCCGGTCATGGCTGTGGAACTCCACCTCCGGGAGGAGGTCGGCGGCGGCGATGCAGATGAACGCCCCCGCTGCCAAGCCCAGCGAGGCCCCGAGGAACTCCCCCCGGCCGCTGCCGGCACCGGGGAGGAAGACGAGGAACAACACCGCGCCGAGCGGCACGAGGAGGGCGTGGGCGAGGTTCACCATCCGCTGGAGGCGTGGGGAGGCGTTCGCCTTGAGCATCAGCGCCGCGATCAATCCGGCATCGACCGGCTTGTGGAGAAGGATCGCGAGCAACGGGGCCAGGCCGGTCAACACCCCGCCGCGCCCCGCGGGGAGATCCATCGCGGCGGCGAGGGCGGCGCCGTCGGCCAGGCTGTGGACCGCGAGCCCGGCGAAGGCACCGTACCAACCGGCGCCCCCCCGGCCCGATACCGGGGTCGCGGGCGCATGATCGTGGCTGTGGCCGTCGGACGCGCCGTGATCACATCCTCCGGCCGGCCCGTGTTCTGGGTCGGCGGCATGATGGGCGTGGCCGTGGAAGGCCCGCTCGAGGAGGAACATCAGAAAGAAGCCGGCGAGAACCCATGGGGCGGCGTCATCGACCCGCCCGCCGCAGGCCCGGGTGGCGTGGGGGAGAAGGTGGAGGAACGCCACCCCGAGGAGGATCCCTCCGGTAAACGACAGGAGCACCTGCATCCGCCGATGACCGAGCCGCAGAAACGCCACCGACGCCCCGCCGGCGTAGGCGGCCGCGGTCGTCAGCAGGAGGCCGACCACAAGCGCCCGGGCGTCGACGCCGGCGATCGGAAGGAGCGCGACCGACGGGGCGACCATGGGCAGACCGGAGCGTGGGGGACGGGGCGAGAAATCACTATCACCTCGCCGCGGCAGTTCGGCAAGGTGCCAGACGACCGCAGGGGATCGGCTCCACCCCGTGGCGTCAGCGGCGGTAATTCCACGGCGCCGGCGTCGTCGGCATCGACCGGGCGGCCTGCTCCATCTGCTGACGGACGTACTGCCGCGTCGGCAGCGTCTTCTCGCTCCAGTGCGCGTCAGTCGCCGAAAGAACACCGAGGGCCACGACGAGGACGTAGCTCAACAGGTTCGACCAAGCCTCGGGGCCGTAGAACTTCATCGCCGTCCCGAACGACGTCTTGAACTTCGGGCCGAAGTGCCCTTCCTTGACGCTCCAGATCTCGTCGATCACCAGATGAATGAGGTAGCCGAGCACGACGGCGCTGCCCATGTAGTAGCGATGGAGCGGTTCCTCGGCACCGAAGGAGAGGAAGGCCACTTGGCCGGCCACGGCCGCGGCTGGAAGGCTGTGGAGCATGCCCCGCTGGGCGGCGTACCTCGACACCAGCCAGGCCGCGCCGTACCGCACGACGAGATACAGCGAGGCACCGGCGAGGACGGTTGCCTCGGACGACAATCCTGCCTGCTGGAAGCGATGGATCATGAGAAGCGGCAGGACGGCGGCGGCGAAGCCGGCGCTCTCTCGCAACGACTCTTCGTCGCCGCTGTCGAGGTCCGGCAGCACCCCGGCGAGCACGCAGAGCACGCCGGCGAGCAGGCACGTCGAGGAGGGCATGCCACCGATCTGCCACGCCGCGACGGCATAGGCCGCCCCGGCCACAGCCGATCCAGTGATGTGCACGCGCAGTCCGGGCACCGCATCCCTCCCTGGCGATTCAACGAGCCAATCACCCCGCCCGCGCCTCGTGGGCGCAGCGACATCCGCGTTCCTCGGGCTTCCTTGCCTCCGGGACCCAGATCCTTGTCAGTTGTCGGCAGGGCCGTCGCCGCAGCGTCAACACCACGCCGCGGCGCGGCGTGCGCTGCCAGAGCGGCAAGGTCGGTCGGCAACGGCAGGTTCGGTAGACGAGGCGCTTTCCGCACAACCGGCGAAGCCTGGAAAGCGATGTCGACGGGGAAAACCACGGAAACAAGCCTGGTCTTCTCGGGATCTCCGCAGGCAACGGTGGCGAGCCGAAGGCACAAAACACCCAATCCACCAACAGCCCCCATAAGCCGTGGTTAACCCAAGCGATGCAGTCGCACCATCCCTCCTCCTCTCGCCAGACAGTGCCCCAGTTCCCCATGGAAAAACCGGCAGGCCCCCCTGCCCCTGTTGCGGCCGACGGAACGAGCGATTCCCGCGGCAAATGCCCTTCGACACCGGCCCCGGCATCCCTACACTCCCACCCCCGCCGAGCTGGTC
>JBAWVV010000498.1:0-3105 GCA_037147115.1 Planctomycetia bacterium
GGGGATCAGGGTGGGGCAGAACGGGCTGTTTTTACGGAGCAGGTTCGTGGCGATGCGGCATGTGTTCAGCTTGGAAACCAACGAGGATTCTCCCGATGCACCGATTGACGCTCATGGTTGGTGTGACTTTGGCGATGGCCTCGGCCGGTTTTACCGGGGAGATCGTCGAACTTCCTGTCCCGGAAGGGGCGCAGACGATTCAGCCAACGGGTGTCTCCGCGAACGGCTTGGTCGTGGTCGGGACATTCGCGACACCCTCCGGCCAAGATGCCTTCGTATGGAAGGAGAACGAGGGCATCCGGTCCCTCGGCAGGTTGGACGGTGCCAGTGATGGTTATAGCGCGGCGGTTTCCGCGGATGGACGGGTCATTGTCGGCAGCAGCGGGACGATGGGATTCCGTTGGACCGAGGCCGAGGGGATGGTTGACCTGGGGATTCCCGATGGCATGGAAAGTGTGGAATCGAATGGAGTTTCTGCGGACGGCGGCGTGATCGTCGGTTCCATGCGGACCGCCGATCGCCACCACCACGCCATGATGTGGTCGGCAGCGGATGGCATCACCGATCTGGGGATCCTCCCGGAAGATGACAACAGTTACGCGTTGGGGGTGTCGCCCGATGGAACGGTCATTGTGGGATGGGGTGATCTCTCGAACACCGGAAAGATTCCCTCGAAGCTGATGTGGAAGCGGTCCGCGAACCCTGCCGCGACGGAAGGAGGGGCGACGTACCGGTTGGAAAAAGTCGGGAATGGAGCGAAACTGCGATCCGTGTCTGCCGACGGATCGATGGCGGCGGGAGACGAGCGTGCTTTTGCGAAGCTGGCTGGACTCTGGAAGTCGGGTGAAGGCAACGGGTGGCGCAGGCTCGGAGGGCTCGGAACCGATGGAGAATCGTTCGGGTACGCCATCTCCGACGATGGGGCGTTGGTCGTGGGTGCGAGCTTTTTTAGCTTTTCAGGCTCCGGGCAAGGACGGGCATTTCTTTGGGACGACCATACCGAAGAGATGAGGGAGTTGTTGTCGGTCCTCGGAAAGGAAGGGATCGACGGGGCCGGTCGATGGACGAACCTCGTCAATCCCCTCGACATCTCCGGAGACGCGATCTCCGGATACAACATCGTCGGCCAAGGAATCGTGGATGGCCGCCTGCGGGTGTTTCTCGTCCGCGGATTGAAGTTGTCGAAGGAGGGCCGGTAGGCCCACGTTGGGTTTGCGGGCCGGTGCGCCGCTCGGGTTCCCGCGTCACCGAGCGAAGGCTTTGGGCTTTTCCAGCTCGAACATGTGGCCGTGGTCGCTCGTCCCGATCAACGCCATGTCGTCCCAACCGCCGTGGCTCTCGACCCAGCCCGTGATTGCGCGGAAGGCTACGTCGCCACTGGCCACGGCGCCTACGCATGCCTCGATGTCGTTGCCGTGGCTTGCCCAGTCGCTGCAAAGAGCCTTGGAGCGTGAAACGGAGGCCTTCCTCGTGAACATGCCGACAGGAGCGATGCGAGAGCTCGGAAGTCCGTGGTGCGGAACGGCGCTATACCGCCCCAAACGATCATGACGGGGGCCGGTCCCCTCGAGATCGAGCAGCCGCGAGTACGGGGCAAGTCTCCTCGCGCCGACAAACGGGTGGCCTTCACCTCGGCGATCCTGCCGGACTATTTGCGGAAGAGCCGCTCCATCGAAGAGCTGATCCCATGGCTCTTCCTCAAGGGCGTCGCGACGGGCGACCACGCCGAGGCCCTCCCGGCTTTACTCGGCCCGGATGCCCGGGGACTCAGCCCCAACGTCATCGTTGGCCTCAAGGAGAAGTGGGGCCAGGAGTACCGGGATTGGAGCCGTCGCGACCTCTCCGGCGAGGAGTCCATCTACGTCTGGGCCGACGGCATCCACGTCAAGGTGCGGCTGGAAGACGAGGGCAATAAGAAGCAGTGCCTGCTCGGCCTCATAGGGGCTAGGGCCCAAGGCCGGAAGGAACTGATCGCCGTCATGGACGGCGTCCGTGAGAGCAAGCAGAGCTGGCAGGAACTGCTCCTCGATCTCAAGCAGCGGGGGCTTTCGGAGCAGCCGAAGTTGGCCGTCGGCTATGGAGCCCTTGGCTTCTGGGCCGCCCTCGGAGAGGTCTATCCCACCACCAGGGAGCAGCCTCTCGAAGGATCGGAATGCCCACCTGGCCTCATACGACTTCCCGGCAGGGCACTTGGGGCGACATGCGGACGACCGACCCATCGAGAGTACCTTCGCGACGATCGGCCTCAGGCATGGCCGCACGAAAGGCAGTGGCTCGCGGAAGGTCAGCCTCACCATGATATTCAAGCTAGCCCAGTCAACCAGCCGACGCTGGCGACGACTCAACGGGCATAATGACCTGGAAGGTCACAGAACCAGATGCACTTGATAGGTTTACCTTAGCGTCGTTGCTTCACCGGCGGTTCGATAGTGCGGTCAGTACAACGCCGAACAAGGTGGTCAACCCAGGCGGCGGATCGGGTTGTACGTTCCCGACCTCGTTACACCGATGGAATTGCTGGGAGAGAATGCTGGTCCATGACAACACCACCTATTCTTGAAGAAGTCCGACGTGTACGCCGCGAAATCTCCGCTGAGATCGGCCATGATCCCAAACGAATCCGGGATTACTATGCGGCACTCCAAGCGTCTGTTCGGTCGCGGACGGTAAACCTTGCAGATCAAGGAGTAGCCGGACGGACAAGGCATCGCATCGAGGTCGCCGATCAGCCGCGCCCTGATGGTAGCCCTACTCCGGCGACTCGGTGAAGGCACACGTCGGCCTGTTGTGCCGTCGTACGGTGACCGTCAAATCATGTCAGAGAATCGTGAGCTCGATGACACGTGAGTGCGGTTTGGAAATCTGGGCGTTCTCGGAGCGGACCGGTGTTTGTGGAGACGCGGAAGAATCATCTCCAAGGTGACGATATCCAGCAGTGGCGTTCGCCGATCCCCGCCTCGCCTGGGCGTTGACAACAACGAGGCCAATCTCGATCCTAACCAGCGTCGCCCCTCGCCTCACTTCGCCCCGAAGAGCTTGAGCACGATGCCGGCCACGTCGCGGGCGTGGAGAGGCTCTGAGCCAATCACGTCGGGGCGGGAGCAG
>JBAWVV010000499.1:0-3104 GCA_037147115.1 Planctomycetia bacterium
GCCGGCTCCTTTTCCCACGGCAGCCCCGCTCCCGGCGGCTCCCGGCGCCTCGATCCCCGGTCAGGATCCGGTCCTCGTCAACATCACTGGGCCGTTGGCCGCCAAGCTCGGGGAGAAGGTGGCCTTCGAGGTCGAGCTCGTCAACCGCTCCGGTCGGCCGCTGACCGGCCTCCGGGTCGTCGATTACTTCGACCGCGGATTCCATCACGAGGCGTCGGCCAGTCCAATCGAGCAGCGCGGCACGATCGACATGGCCGCCGGGACCTCCCGCCGGCTGACGCTCGAGTTCCTCATCGACGAACCGGGCCGACAGTGCCACCGCGTCGAGATCCTCGACCAGGTCCACACGTTCATGGGGGGGGCGACCGAGTGTGTGATGGTCGCGGCGTCCGCGGCGGCAGTGGCGGCCGCGCCGGCCTTTCCAACGGCGCCTGGCTCGGTGCCCACGCCGGCCCCCGTGCCGTCGGTCGCGGCGCCGCTGGCCCCGCCCCCGACGTCGGTCGTCGTGCCCGCACCGGTCGCGGTGGCGATCCCTCCGGTGACGGCGATTCCGTCCCGCCCGGCGATGACGGCGACCGCGCCCCCTGCCGCCTCCTCCTTCGCGCTCGACATGACCGGCCCGCAGGAGATTCTCGAAGGGGGAGTCGGCGAGTTTCAGGCAACGGTGCGGAACACCGGCACCGCCCCCTCCGGACCGACGACGCTCGAGTTGACCTGGGATCAGGTCTACACCCCGCGCGAAGGTTCCACCGGCCTCGTCCTCGGGACGAACTCCGTCTCCTGGACCCTGCCGCCGATCGAGCCCCGCGGGGGGGTGACACGGCAGATCAATCTGACCCCCAAGCTTCCGGGGTCGGACAGTGCCCGGGCGAAGGTGAAGGCGGTCCTCTCGCAGAGCTCCACCGGGGTGATGGTGGCCGACGAGTCGTTCGTGCTCATCCGTTCAACCGCGCCCCCGCCGCCCCTGCGGCGGTCGCCGCGCGAGGCGGGGCTGCGCGTCTCGCTGGCCGACTGTGACGATCCCGTCCACGACGGTGGCTCGACGCGCGTCGTCTGCATCGTCACCAACGACGGCACGGCCGATTCGGGCCGGCTCCGGCTGGTCGTCAATCTCCCCAATCAGGCCCGCGTCGTCGGCGATCCGATTCCGCCGCGGGTGACGACCGAGGGACAAACGCTGACCTTTGACGGGATCAACTCGATCCCGCCCGGAGGACACTCGACTTTCGAGGTCACCTACAAGCTTCCCGCCGGAGCCGGTGCGAAGGCCACGGCCGTGGCGACCCTCTCCGGCGAAATGCTCGAGGGACGGGCCGAGTCGGAGTGCACGACGACCTTCCTCGGCCCCTGACTCTCCGGCCCGCCTGCCACCTCCCGGTCCCGGCACGACCGGTGCGACCGCGCGAATCGGTTTCATCCTCCGCCCCCGATGGGGCGTGGGATCGAGGGGCCGATGGAGAGACCTTGGGGGACGCGCTCCTCCATGTCGTCGCAGGGCCCGTTCACCATGATCGTCGTCACGGCCAATTGGGAGATCGGCGACGGCTCCATTTGGCCGGCGCCGGCCGCCGGGATGATGGGGCGATTCCGAGCCGACGTCGCCCGGGCCGCCGTCCGGGCCGGATGGCGGGCCGACGGCCGGTACGAACCGGTGCCGCGCGTCGAGATCGTCTTCGCCGGCGATACCTTCGACTGGCTCGGCTCGCGGCAATGGCTCGGCGCCACCCGACCGTGGCACCGAGGGGCCAGGGCCGAGGCGATCCGGGCGCGGGTCGTGGCGCGGTCGCTGCGGGCCGGAGGGGGGATCATCCGCGGGATGCTGGCGCTGGTGCGCCGCGGCCTGCACGTTCCCAAGCCCGACCGGCATGGCCGCCCCGTGCCGGGTGAATCCCGTCGCGTCCCGGTCGGGCTGACGATCCTCGAGGGCAACCTCGACGCCGGCCTGACGCGCGAGCCGGCCCGGATAGCGGCCGAACGGAGCGGGATCGGCGTCGGCAGCGCCTGGGACGGCCGCGGCGTGCGTGTCGTCCACGGGCACGGCGCCGATCCGCTGTGGATCGAGGACGACGGCCCGAGCCTCGGGGCGAGCCTCCGCGTCGACCTCCTCGCCCGCTTCGCCGCCTCGGACGCGATCTCGGGCATCGATGCGCAGGCACGCCGCCCCCTTCTCGCCACGCTGCGGTCCACCCATCCCCTCGGCCTCGCTGATGCAGTCGCCGCGTGGGTTGCCAGTTGCCGCGACACGGCGACGGCAGGCCCGCTGCGGGAGGCGTGGCTGCGGAGCGTATCGGCCTGGCACCGGGCGGCGCGGGGCTCGGGCCTGACCGACGCCGGGCGCTGGAACGAGGCGCCGTTTGACCTCGTCGAGGCCCTCGCCGCCCGGCTCGCCACGATCGACGAACGCCCCTTCGCGCACCGTCCGCCGGTCGGGGCTGCTGATCTCCTCGGGGAGCTCCTGGGGATAGCGCCGCCGCCGGCCGCACCTGGGATCGTCGTCCTCGGGCACGCGCCGATCGACACCCCGATCATCCCCGCTGGGCACCGTCGGTGCATTGCGCTGGGGCCAAGGCAGGGCATGGCATGTGACCGCGACGGCCATCCTCCCGGTGTCCGCGAGATTTCCCTCCGACCGACCGCGCCGCCGTTCCCGACGACGGCGCTGGTCACCGATCGAGGGGATGGCTCGAGGATCGCAGCCCTCGGCGACGCCGTGGCAGAATGGTCTCCCACCGATCGGCGGCAGCGCTGGCCGGAGCTGCCGGTCGACGGCGGAGCTTGGATTGTCGACGCGGCCTGAACGCCCCGCACCGCGATTGGCCTTTGGGGATGGGGAAAGACCATGAACCAGTTCCGCTTCGACGTCTCCCTCCACCCTTTTTCCGGCGCTGCGATCGCCGGCCCGCCGCTTGTCGATCGCCACGGAACCTGGCCGACGATCGTGCCCCCGGCGGAATCGGCGGGGATGACGATGGCGAGCGATTTCGACGAGGCGCTCGCCGGCATGGCGACGCTCGAGCGGGCCTTCGTCGAGCCCGATGGTTCGTTCGTGTGGGTCGGGCCGGCGATCGCAGCGCCGGAAAAAGGGTGGAGGGAGACGTCGAAGC
>JBAWVV010000500.1:0-3097 GCA_037147115.1 Planctomycetia bacterium
TCGCAACACCTCACTCGGAAGCGATGGTGGCCAACCCCATGCTCGCCAACCACTCCGCCACCCGTGCGGGCCACGCGTTGATCGGATGGCCCCGCTGCATCATGCAGAAGCCGTGGCCGGCCTTGGCGAAGGTGTGCAGCTCCGCAGGGATTTCGAGCTTCTTGGAGGCCAGGTAGCACCCGGCAGCACGGCCGTCAAAGACGACGTCGCGATCACGGACGAACCAGGAACTCGTTGGAGTTGAAGGCCGCGATGCAGACCGTTTCGAGCCCCTCGGAGCGGAGCGTGTCGATGCAGGCATGCCGCTCCGCTGGTAGCGGCGGCCTGGAGAATAGAATCGCGAACAGCCGGTCGATCTGCGCCGAAGGCTCGTCCCCCGCCTCGCGGCGGAGCCGTATGGCGAGCTTTTCGGCCATTCGCAGCGTGAACGGCCCGTTCATGAGGTTGAGCGCCTGGAGTGGCGTCGTCGACTCACCTCGCTTGTCGCGAACCTGTCCGCAGTCGGGCAGGTCGAAGACCTTGAACATCCCGTCGTCGGTGCCGCGCATCTTCGCCAGGTAGATCATCCGCCGCCACGCGGCCGGGCCCGGATCCTCGAGCGGCCGCCACTCGTCGAACTGCCGCACCTTCGGATGGTAGGTCATCACACCGGGGCCTCCCATCACGAGATCGAGCACGCCCGCCGCGGAGAGCATCGCGTCGTGGATCGATTCGGCGTCGAGTCGTTGCGGAGGATACCGCCATAGCAGCCGCGAGTCGGGATCGACGGTGACGGCCGCGGCGACCGGACTGCTGGCCTGCCGGTAGGCGGCCGACGTAACGATGTCGCGGTGTAGCGACTTGAGGCTCCAGCCATGGTCGATGAACCGTCGGGCCAGCCAGTCGAGGAGCGCAGGGTGCGAAGGTCGCTCCCCGCTTGTGCCAAAGTCGCTCGTCGTCGAGACGAGGCCGGTGCCGAAGTGGTGGTGCCAGACGCGGTTGACGATCGCGCGGGCCACCAGCGGGGCAGCATCCCCCACAAGCCATCGGGCCAGCGCCACGCGGCGATCTGGCTCAGGCGTATCGCCGGCCAGTTCGACGCCACGGAGCACCTCGAGCCCACCGGGGCCGACGGGAACGGTCGGCTGCGCGGGATCGCCTCGGAGCAGCAGGTGCACCGGTTCGGGGGAGGTAAACCTTCCAGCGAAGACCACGCGGGGCTGGAACGCCGCCCGCTGAAGCTCCGCGAGCTTCGCCTCGCACTCCCGGCGGCGCTCGGCTGTTTCCGCATCGATGCCGCTGGTGCGCGTCGCGTCGACGACCGTCCGCCAGCCCCCCTTGCCATCGTCGACCTCGATCGCCCAGCGGCTCGTGAGCCGTGACGCATAGTCGGGTGACATCTGCTCGGCGAGATGGCGGTCGCGGCTCCAGGTCACGCGGTCGATCCGCGCCGGATGCGGCAGTTCAATCTGCACCCAGGCGGGCGGACGACAATCGGCCACCCACGTCGATTCTTTTCCATACTTGCCGTCGTTGAGCACATCGTCATCGCCGCCGACCTGCTTCGCGGCCCCTGACGACGATGCCTTGCCGCCGAGCGTCGCCGCGGCCAGATTCGTCGCCGGCAAAGCGGTGGCGGCTTGGTCGGGCATGCCCGTTCCCCAGACCTCGAGTTCGTCGAAGGCGGGGCCCTCGCTGGTTGCATCGGTGGCGATGATATTCAAGCGAATCCGCTGCGTGGTCACCGGCTGAAAGTGATCGCTGAAGCGGCCCTGATCGACCGAGCGCCACTGTGGAAAGCCAGCCAATTCACGCCCAATCGCCTCGATGGCCTGCTCGATGTCGCGGATCTGGGCCGAGCGGTCTGCGTCGTTGTCCCGTCGCCAGGGCCGATCGTCGTAGTGCACGCCGGAAAACACGGCAGTCATCCGGTAATAGTCGCGGGAGGAGATCGGATCGAACTTGTGGTTGTGGCAGCGGGCGCAGCCGACCGTGAGCCCGAGGACGGCCGCGCCCACGTTTTGCACCACTTCGTCGAGGCTGTTGAGCCGCGCCTGCCGAATCGCCGCCGGCTCCTCGCCCACCTCCGGCGGCGTGGGCAACGGCGCGGTGACGAGAAATCCAGTGGCCGCATCAACGCCCACGGTGTCGCCGGCGAGCTGTTGGAAGAGAAACCGATCGTAGGGGAGATCGCGGTTGAGGGCGTTGATCACCCAGTCGCGATACGGCCAGGCATGGTCGCGGAGCGTGTTGTATTCATAGCCCCGCGTGTCGGCGTAGCGAATGACGTCGAGCCAGTGCTGAGACCAGCGTTCGCCGTATCGCGGTGACGCGAGCAGCCGGTCGATGAGGGCCTCGACGGCCTGCGGGCTCGCGTCGGCGACGAACGCCTCGACCTCTTCGGGGGTGGGCGGAAGGCCGGTGAGATCGAGGAAAAGCCGGCGGATCAACGTGCGACGATCAGCCGGGGGCGACGGGGCAAGGCCCCGCGCGGCGAGCTCGGCAGCTAAAAAAAAGTCGATTGAGTCGTGAGCGAAGGATTCGGTGAGCGGTTGAAACGCCCAGTGATCGCTCGTGCGACTCACGGAGGCAACCGCCTCCATCTGGCCGGGCCAGATCGCGCCGCCGGCGACCCACCGCGACACTACCTCGATCTCGGCGGCCGTGAGTGGCTCACCTTCCGGCGGCATCCGCTCGTCGGGATCGGTCGTGGCCATGCGGCGAAGGATTTCGGTTTTGGTCGGCTCGCCCGGCACGACCGCCGGGCCGACGTCGCCGCCCGCGAGCAGAGCCTGACGGCTGTCGACCCGCAGTCCTGATTCCTGCGCATCAGGCCCGTGGCACTCCACACAGCGGGCCCGCAGGATCGGCAGCACGTCTCGCTCGAAGTCGATCCCGTCGCCCGCTGGTGCGTCGATGGCCGCATCGGCAGCCCTCGACACGGTGCTGCTGTTGGTTGGCAAGGGGGCCAGCATGAGGAGACAGGCGGCAACGATTGAAAGACGTCTCATGCGAGCACCTCGTGGATCACGTGGCCGTGCACGTCGGTAAGCCGGCGCTCCGTGCCGCTCACCGGGAAGCTCAGTCGCTCGTGGTCGAGCCCGAGCAGGTGGAGGAT
>JBAWVV010000501.1:0-3094 GCA_037147115.1 Planctomycetia bacterium
GCCCGCCCCGCGATCACCGCTTCCGCTATCGCCACCAAGGCACGAGCCATCGCTCGAGCGGCAAGCCAGCGAAGTGAAGGCTCGCCAGACTCGCCAGCGCCACCGCCGGCATCACCCAGATCGTGGCCAGCCGCCACCGGCGCGGGATGCCGGCGATCGACGCCAACCACACCAGGCCGATCGCGACCGTGACGTCGAGCACCCATTGGTAGGGCAGCACACCGGCGACCCCGTTCACCCAGTCGACCAGCGGCGCGACCGCCCGGCGGACAGGGTCTTCCTCCGGCACTCCGAGGAAGCAGGCCGCGAACACCCGCAGGCCGAAGGCCGCAAACGGGATCAACCCGGCGACGAGCTCCACGCGGCGGGAAAGCTGCGGTAGCGGCGCCGCCCAGACGGCCGTCCAGAGCGCGGTGAAGAAGAGAAGCCGCACAGTCTCCATGGCAAAAGTCTACCGGCGGGCCTCAGGCTCTTCGCAGCACTCCCTTTCCGATCACAGGCCGGAGTCCAACCCGATCTCGGCGATCACGCCCCCCCGCCTACCCGGTCGGAGAGCCGGTTTGCCGCGATTGAGGGTTCCAAAAATCGCAATTCTTGCCAACATGGAGCACCCGTCTACGCTTTCTCGATTCTCGACACTTTTTTCCCAGGAGTCTTTTTATGACCGTCAATCGATTGGTTGCTTTCTTGACCCTCGCCGCGTTCACGTTCGGCGGAGCGTCCATGTCGGTGGCTGATGATCTGGTCGATACCGCCGTCAAGGCCGGCACGTTCAAGACGCTGGCCGCAGCGCTCGGCGCAGCCGATCTCGTCGAAACGCTCAAGGGGAAGGGTCCGTTCACCGTCCTCGCACCATCCGACGATGCCTTCGCCAAGCTTCCCAAGGGCACCGTTGAGGATCTCCTCAAGCCCGAAAACAAGGCCAAGCTCAAGGCAATCCTCCTCGCCCACGTTGTTCCCGGCTCCGCTATGGCCGCAGACGTCGTCAAGCTTAAGGAAGCGAAGACCGCCGGCGGAACGATCATCAAAATCACGGTCGATGGCGACGTCGTCAAGGTCGGCACCGCCAAAGGCATGGCGAAGGTCGTGAAGACCGACATCAAGACCGACAATGGCGTGATCCATGTGATCTACGGCGTAATCATTCCTTGATCGCTCTGCGAACTCCTCAAAGCCTTTTGCCACGCCGCATCCGCCCGGGTTTCCCGGGCGGATGCGGCCGTGTGCGTTTTCCAAGGGATCATGTCGTCGGCAGGGACGCGATCACGCCGTCGCCACCAACGACGATCTCAGTCAACAGCTTCGAGCGGGCCCGGATCGTGCTCATGCTGTCGCCGAGCACCCAAGATTCATAGGCCGCGTCGACGAGGCTCTCCGACGTCCCCAGGGCGTCGCCGGTGATGTCCCAAAACATCATCCCGCCAAGGCCCAAGCGCTCCGCCCAGTCAGACTTCTGCGCGATCGAGGCCCGGGTCTCGAACGAACTGAAAGCGCTGTCGGCAGCATCGTAGACATAGGCCGCTTGGGCGGTGTCGTCCCAATAGAGCTTCCAACCGCCCGCTGAGGCCTGCAACTGCGCGACGAGGTCTTTGTAGTCGTAGACCCCCTTCTCGAACGTCCCTGCAGCCGCTCCCGACGACTTCTCCAGGTAGCCACCGTCGCCACCATCGGCCACGCCACTCCAGGCCCGCGTGTAGAGCGGCGCCCCGAGGATCACCTTGGCGGCCGGCACGCCGGCCGCGAGGTAGGCCTTGACCGCCGTCTGGATGTCATACCCGGCCGCGTCGCCTGTGAACGCCGACTGATGCCCCGTCGTCGTCTCCCAGGTGCCGTGGAAGTCGTACGACATGAGATTGAAATGGTCGACCGACGGGGTGAGACCGGCCAGGTTAAAGGTGGCGATCTTGTCGATCCCGGCCGGCGAAGCGACCGAGATCTCGTAGCGCCGCCCCAGCTGGGCGCCGAGGGCATCGAACTTCTGCCGCACCAACTGCAACAGCGAGGCATAGTTGGCACCGTCGCTCGGGCTTGCCGCATTGCCCGCCTCCCCCCCGCCGCCCGGATACTCCCAATCGAAGTCGATGCCGTCGAACATCCGGTAGGTGGTGAGGAAGTTCACGAGCGAGCTGGCAAACGCCTCCCGCCCCGCCGGGGTCGAGCAGACGGCGCTGAAGTTGTCTGACAGCGTCCATCCCCCCACGGCGATGATCACTTTCATGTGGGGAGCCTTCGCCTTCAGCTCGGCGAGCTGATTGAAATTGCCCCACACCGTCTGCTGCGAACGCGGGTCGCTGGCTGGATACGACCACAGATCGGCCTCACCCGACACCGACTCCGCAGCGCTGAACCGCTTGTCGAGCGCCGCGTAGCTATCCATGATCGCCACCTGGCCGTTGCTCTTCAGATCAAGGAACGAGTAGATGAGGTGGTTGATTTTGTCGGCGGGAACATCCGCCACCTGGAAGTTGCGGCCGTAGATGCCCCATTCGGGGAAATAGGCCGTCAGCACCTTGTCGGTCTTCGTGATGTCGCCACCGACCGAGCTCGGCGCGGTGTCGTCGTTGACGATCGCCACCGATACGGTCGACTGGGCGAGCACTGCCCCCTGCGGCGCGGAGAGCGTGAGGGAGAAGGTCTCGTCGGTTTCGACCGTCGCGTCGCCGATCACCACCACGCTCACCTGCTGCGTCGTCACTCCGGCCGGGAAGGTGATGGTGCCGCTCGAGGCCGTATAATCGCTGCCGGCCTTCGCCGTGCCGTCGGTGGTTCTGTAGGCGACCGTCACCGGCGTGGCTGACGCCGCCGAGAGCGACAGCGTGAACACCGACTTCGCCGTCGTCCCGGCCGCCCCTTCCTTCACGGCAGCGCCCGTAACGCTGATGGTCGGGACAATCCAAGTATGACAGTTCCTCCTCCATCGCATCGTCAATTTGTCGAGTTTCAATTCCAACTCTCAAGTCGTTATAATAATGGGAGATGGCTCGGTCGACTGGATTCCGGACTAGCGCAATTAACCGGACGTCCGGCAAAGCTTGACTGACCAGGAGTGGCGCTGCACTGTTAGGAAAATTCGCAACGCAGGCTTCGCCGGTAT
>JBAWVV010000502.1:0-3092 GCA_037147115.1 Planctomycetia bacterium
ATGGGAGGCGGGGAAAGGGCTGGCGGGGTCTCGACCCTGGCGCTTCCGGCAGGGAACGCCGGGAGAGGGGGCGTCATCGCCGTGCCTGTGGGGACCGCCGCGGCCTGGAGCGGCTCAGCACCGGCGAGCGGATGGGGGGATGCGACCCCGATCACGGTCGGGTCGCGCGGCAGCGAGATCTCCGGAGGAGAGAAAACGGCGCCGGGGGCCTCGGACACGCTCCCGGCCGGGGTGGTGGGGCCCTTCTGCACGACCGAATAGGCCCCGTACATGATCGTGCCCAGGAGTCCGAGCACGATCAGCGGCTTGAGGGAGTCCATCGGGTCGGTATCACGTTCGCGGCGGCGCGAGGTCGAGGTACGTGCCATGGCTGTCTTTCACAGGGGGTGCGTCAAGTTTCCGCCACTCCGCCAGCAGGCTGTGGATGAAGAGCCCCGCAGTAAGGTTCGCTCAGGGATGACTTTTTGCACGGCCAACTGCGGGCGGCAGACTGTAGAAAGCCCCGGGCCAACATGCCAGACCGCTTCCGGCCCATGCCCTCGCGCCCTCCGCAGCGGGCACGGCCCCTTCCTGGTGTGGGGGGCTTGGGATGGGAGGGAGGAATGGCGAAAGGGCGAGGCCCGCCAACGGCGACTGGCCGCGTCGGTTCGCCCGGGCTTTTTCGCCGCCCCGGGGGAGGGAACGTATATTCACACTCATCCCGGGACTAGCAGAAGGGTCATGCGATGCGTCCGTCCACTTCCGATCCGACGTCGCTGCGGGATGTCGTCGCCGTCATCCTGGCTGGGGGGAAGGGGGCTCGCCTCGATCCCCTCACCCGTGACCGGGCCAAGCCGGCCGTCCCCTTCGGCGGCGCCTACCGGATCATCGACTTCGCCCTCTCCAACTGCGTCAACAGCGGGTTGCGTCGGGTGCAGGTGCTCACGCAATACAAGGCCGTGAGCCTCGATCGGCACTTGATGCTCGGTTGGCACCGCTATTTCTGCCGTGACCTCGGCGAGTTCCTCGACATTCTTCCGCCGCAGCAACGCGTTGACGAAAGCTGGTATCTCGGCACCGCCGATGCGGTGTTCCAAAACATCTACTCCCTCGAGATGGCCGCGCCGCGACTCGTTGTCGTCCTCGCCGGCGACCATGTCTACAAGATGGACTACCGCGCGCTCGTGGCTGCCCACGACGACACCGGTGCGGATGTCACCGTCGCGGCGCTCCCCGTGCCGGTCGGCGCGGCGGGAGAGTATGGGACGATGCGCGTCGATGCGTCCTCGCGGGTGCTTGAGTTCCGCGAGAAGTCGCCGCAGCCCCCCGAGCTCCCCGGTCAGCCGGGGATGTGCCTGGCGTCGATGGGTATCTACTGTTTTTCCTGGCCTTTTCTCCTCGAGCAGTTGCGCGCCGATCACGACACCCCCAGCCGCCACGACTTCGGCCACGACATCCTTCCGGCGGTGGTCCGCAGTCATGCCGTCCACGCCTACCCGTTCCGTGACGAGAACCGCAAAGCCGATGCCTACTGGCGGGATGTGGGGACGGTCGACGCCTACTTCGAGGCCAACCTCGATCTCGTCGCCGTCGATCCCCAACTCAATCTCTACGACGAACTCTGGCCTGTCCGCACGCTCCCGGCCGCTTACCCACCGCCGAAGTTCGTGTTCGCCGATTCCGCTCCCGGGGGACGCCGGGGGGAAGCCACCGACAGCCTCGTCTGCCCGGGGGCGATTCTCTCGGGAGGACGGGCCTGGCGGTCGATCCTCGGCCCCGGGGTGCGCGTCCATAGCTTCGCCCACATCGAGGAGAGCATCCTCATGGAAGGGGTTGATGTCGGCCGGCATGCCCGCCTCTGTCGCACCATCGTCGACAAGGGAGTGCGGATCCCTGCCGGCATGACGATCGGCTTCGATCCGGTGGCCGACGCCGCGATGGGCTTGACGATCTCCGCCGGAGGGGTGACCGTAGTGCCGAAGGGGCATCTTTTCCCCACTGACGTCCCGTTCCCGGCGGCTCGGGCCGTCGATGCCTCCCCCGCATCGACTGGCCCTCGCTTTCGCGCCGCCTCGAGTCTTTAGAACGCCGTTTCGATCCTCCCCGCCCCGTGCCGCGTCCCCCATGCCGAAACGCAATCTTGTCCTTCTCTTTCTGATTGCCGTCGCCTGCCTATTGGCATGGGCGGCGCGCGACCGTGGCGGCCGGGCTCGGCTCTACGGAGAGGTGACCGGTCATGTCGGCCGGATGGCTCTCGAGCCGGTCGACGACGAGGCCCTCTTCCACGCCGCCATGGAGGGATTGTTCGCCCGTCTCGACGAACACTCCTCGTTCGAAGTGGTCGACCCGCGGCTTGGGGCCCCTCTCGAGGTGGCAGCGGAGTTCGCTGGGGTCGGCTTGGAGCTTGTCGTCGAGGGGCGCGGCA
The DNA here is from genome assembly GCA_037147115.1 of Planctomycetia bacterium. Lineage (GTDB taxonomy): Bacteria > Planctomycetota > Planctomycetia > Pirellulales > UBA1268 > QWOP01. The sequence continues at coordinate 2,405 of JBAWVV010000502.1, forward strand.
GGCTCCCGACGGTGATCACGCCGCTGGTCAGTTCACCGGCATGGCGGGCCGGGATCGCGGCCGGAGACCGGATCGTGGCGATCGACGGGATCGCTACCGAGGGGATGCGGCTTAAGGATGCCGTGTCGAAGCTCCGTGGCCCCATCGGCAGCCGGGTGGTGATCGATGTCGCTCCCCCTGAAGGCGATATCTCTGAAGCGAGCGACGAAGTAGGGCGCCTCGCGGCCACCAGGAGCGTGTCGGTCGAGCGGGCGATGCTTCGATCCGAGACGGTCTGCGGTGACCGTCGCCGGGCTGACGGATCGTGGGACTGGTTCGTCGAGGGGGAGGAGGGGGTGGCGCTGATTCGTCTCTCCCGGTTCTCGCCCCACACGCTCGACGATCTCGATCGGGCGCTGACGGAGATCGTGGCGGCGGGCCAGCCCTCGGGGCTGATCCTCGACCTCCGCGGCAATCCCGGCGGGCTGCCCGACGCCGCAATCGAGGTCTGCGACCGGTTTCTCGAGGAAGGGGTGATCGTGTCGCTGCGCCGTCGTCCCGCCGCCGGCACCCGGCCGGTGCCCGCCACCGCCGAACAGTTCGACGTCCGACGGGCAACCCCCGGGGCGGTCCTGTCGGGGGTGCCGATGGTGGTCATCGTTGACGGCCTGACGGCGAGCGTCGCCGAGATCGTCGCCGCCTGCCTGCA
>JBAWVV010000503.1:0-3091 GCA_037147115.1 Planctomycetia bacterium
CCACGGCCGTCACGAGCAGCTACGACAGTGTCAATGTGGGCTATCCCCACGGCTTCCAGAAGGGGCAAGCGGTCGTTTACACGGCAGGTGGCGATGCGGCGATCGGAGGGCTGACAAACGGCGCTGTCTACTACGTGGTGCCCGACACCAACAGTCCCAACGCCTTCCACCTGACGGCATCGTACGCCGACGCCATGAAAGTGTTGCCGGTTCTGATCAGCCTGACACCGGCCGGCAGCAGCGGGACCGCGTTCGGCTTCGGGGTGGTCGTCAATCCCTCATCGACCGTCAGCAGCACCGCTCAGACGATCAATCTCGGCTACAGCCACGGTTTCGTCGACGGGCAGGCCGTGATCTACAGCGCGGGGAACGGCGTCAGCATCGGCAGCCTCACGAGCGGCCAGACCTATTACGTCACGAAAATCAACGCCCAGACGATCAAGCTGTCGACTTCGCTGGAAAACGTCACGGCGAAAGCGTTCATCAGCGTGAATCTGACCGGTACCACCGGCACGCAGCACAGCTTCCGTGTCGCAATCAATCCCCAGACGCAAGTCACCGGTGGGGATGCGACCTCAGCCGAGGTGATCAATCTTGGCTACGCTCACGGTTTTACGGCCGGCCAAAAGGTTTATTACAGCCATGGCGGCGGCAAGAGCATCCGCGGGCTGGCCAACAAAAATTTCTATTACGTGATCCTCGTCGATGCCACGAAGATCCGGCTGGCTGATTCGCTCGCCAACGCGCAGGCTGGCGTGTATCTCGGACTCGATGCCACAGTCGCCACCGGGACAAATCACACCATCGCGAGTCCATTCCGGGCGATACCGGCTGTCGATGACGTCGCAAACACCATCCGCGTGGCAAATGCCAATGCTTTCCAGGACGGCGAAGCCGTGGTCTACCACAATGGCGGTGGAACGAGCATCAGCGGGCTGGTGAATGGCACGACTTATTACGTCACCAAGGTGGGCAATTCCGCCATCAAGCTCTCGACCTCGAAGACCAACCTTGCGGGTACGGTCGTCAGCCTGAACCCGGCCGTGGCCACCGGCACACATCACTCTCTGGGCAGTGCCAATACGAGCACGGGAACCATGAGCGCGGTGGGCGTGATCAACGTTGCCGCCGAGAACAAGGGAACGATCGTCACCGTCACGCTCGCGGCGGCAGTGGTTTCGGATCCAAAGTCATCAGACGAGAGTGGGAATAACAATGCCCCACAGGTTCCGGGTGGCGATCAGAAGACAGGGCAGGCGGTGTCGGGGAGCGTATCCGTCAACACTATTGACGACACGAGCGAAGCCATCATCCGGGGCATCTCGTTGACGCAGGCGGGGGGCGTCACGATGTCGGCGAAAAACTCGCCGTTGCTCGTTGCGGTCTCCGGCGGTGCCGCGATCTCCACAAACTCGAAAGACTCGGCAAAAAACGTCGGCCTGGCCGGCGCCGTGACGGTGAACCTCGTCACCAACCGCACGCATGCCTTCATCCAGAACGCCACGCTGACCAGCGTGGGCGCCGTGACGGTCACGGCCGCTGGCTCGGCCAACATTGTTTCGGTTGCCGCCGGACTGGGAGGGTCGTCCCGCGGCACGGGCATCGCCGGTTCCGTGGCCTACAACACGATCGACAGCGACACGGCCGCATATCTGGCCAACTCTTCCCTGACCGGGACGAGTCTTGATGTTGCCGCGAACGATGGCACCTCGATCATCACGGTGGCCGGCAGCCTCGCCTATGGCGGCACGATCGGGATCGGTGCCGGCATCGCGATCAACCGCATCAAGGAGAACATCGATGCCCACGTGAGCAACTCCGCTCTCACCGTAACCGGTGCCGTCACTGTCACAGCCACGAATGCCGCGCACATCACGGCCGTTGCCGCAGGCATCGCCGTCGTCGACGCCACAGCATCGAAAGACGACCCAACTGCCAAGGGGCTGGCCGTCGCGGTCGGACTTGCGATCAATTCGATCGATGCCACCGTCACGTCCTACGTGAGCGATGACGGCACGCGTCTGGTGAGTGCGGGGAGCCTGAAGGTGGTGGCCGACGATGCCGACTCGTGGATTGTCACGGTGGCAGGCGGCGTCGCCGTGGGGCTATCCAAGGCGGAGAATGCGGGCGCTACCGCCGCGGCCGGCGGGGCGGCGTTTGCCTTCAACAAGATCGACAGCGTTGTCTCGGCATATCTCGACAAAGCCCATGTCACCACGACCGCTGTGGGCGGTGTCGTCGTGAAAGCCCATTCCAAGGGGCGGATCGAGGCGTATGCGATCGGTGGTGCAGTCGCCAGCGCCAGTAGCGGCGCGGGTGGAGCGACCACGGCCCTCGCAGGTGCCGGAGCGTTCACGTTCAACACCATCTCGAAAGACGTCACGGCGTCGATCAGGAATGGCAGTAACGTGACCAGCCAAAACAGCGGCACGGTGACTGTATCGGCTCAGGACGAATCGACGATCAAGTCGATCGCCGGGGCGATTGCCATCGGCGTTGGCCTCGGTGGCGGGGGGGAATCGACCGTGGCCTTGTCCGTGGGCGCGTCCGTGGCGAATAACACGATCAAGGACAAGACCGCGTCCGGCGGGGTGCAGGCTTTCATCAGCGATTCGTACGTTGTGGCAGCTGGCAATCTTAGTGTCGTTGCCAACTCGCAGCCCACGATATGGGTCGTGGCGTTTGCCGGATCGCTCGCCTTTGCCAGCGGCGGAACCACTGCCGCTGCGGCTTCCGGTGCGGGCGCGGCCGCCACGAACGAGATCGACACGACCGTTCGAGCCGCGATCGTCAACACGCCGCCGCAAATCAAATCCCTTTCACCGATCCAGTCGCTGGGCGGCCCGATCGCACTTACCGCCAGCGACACCGCAACGGTGACAGCCACCGCGGTAGGGGCCAGCCTCTCGTTTGCGAAGGGCGACAACAACGCCGCCGGTCTGGCCATCGGCGTATCGATCGCCCGCAATCGCATCGACGATAAGGTGACTGCCGAACTGCTCAACGCCGACGTGACATCGAAGACAGACGTGGGGCTCACGAGCACCAGCAGCAGCACGATCAAAGCCGTCTCGGTGGCGGCATCAGTCGC
>JBAWVV010000504.1:0-3089 GCA_037147115.1 Planctomycetia bacterium
GCCAGTCGGGCCTTCCAGCGCGGCGCGTCCTTCGGCTCGAAGCGGGTGATCTCGAAGGTGTCGCGGACGACCTCGCGCACGCTCCGCAGATCGACGCTCCCGTCACGGGAGAGGAGTTGCACCAGGAGGTTGCCGATCGCCGTCGCTTCCACCGGGCCGGCGAGGACGGGGCGGTCGGTGGCATCGGCGATCATCTGGCAGAGCATCCGGTTCTTGACGCCGCCGCCGACGACATGAACGCGTCCGATCCGCCGGCCGATCAGGCCGTCGAGCTCGTCGAGCGTGTGGGCGATCGCCGCCGCCACGCTCTCGAGCGCCGTCCGCACCACCGCCGCGGTCGACTCGGGCACCGGCTGGCCCGTCGCCCGCGCCAGGGCCCGAATCGCCTCCGGCATGTCGGCCGGGGCGACGAGCGAGGGATCATTGGGATCGACGATCGTCAGCAGCGGCGGCGCTTCGGCGGCCAGCTGCGTAAGCTGATCCCACGACCATTCCTTCCCCGCCCGCTGCCAGGCGGCCCGGCACTGCTGCACGAGCCACAATCCGCAGACATTCTTCAACAGCCGCGTCGTGCCGCCGATCCCTCCTTCATTCGTGAAGTTTCGGGCTCGGCAGGCCTCGGTGACCAGCGGCCGATCGAGCTCGGCGCCGACCAGCGCCCAGGTGCCGAGGCTCACATAGCACCAATCGGGGCGGGCGCTGGGGGGCTCCTGGGCCGGCACGGCGGCGACGGCGCTGGCGGTGTCGTGCGTGCCGGGCACGATCACGCGCACGCCCGAGAGGCCTGTCTCGGCGGCCACTTCCGGGCGGAGGGGCCCCAGGTCAGTGCCCGGCTCGACGATCGCCCCAAAGATCTGCTGCGGGAGCCCGAAGCGATCGAGCATCGGGAAGGCCCAGTCCCCCTTCTGCGGATCGAAGCATTGCGATGTGGAGGCGTTGGTGCGTTCGTTGGACGGGATCCCGGAGAGGAGCCAGTGAACGATATCGGGGATCATCAGCAGCCTCTCGGCAGCGCCGAGCACGCTCGACCCCGACTTCTGCATCGCCAGCAATTGGAATAGCGAGTTGATCTCCATGAACTGCAGGCCGGTGGCGGCAAACATGTCGGCCCGCGACACCGTCTGCTCGGCGGCGGCGAGCATCCCCCGGGTGCGGGCGTCGCGGTAGCAGACGGGATTGGCCAGGAGCGTGCCGTCGGCGGCAAGGAAGGAGAAGTCGACCCCCCACGTATCGACGCCGACGCTCGACACGCTGCTGCCGTGCCGGGCCGCCGCCATCCGCAGGCCGGTCGTCACCTCCTGCCAGAGGCGGACGAGATCCCAGACAAGCTGGCCGCCGAAGGCCACCGGGGCATTCTCGAAGCGATGGATCTCCTCGAGCTCCAAAAGCCTGCCGTCGAACGTGCCAGACACGACCCGGCCCCCCGAGGCGCCGAGATCGACCGCCAGAGCCACGCTGCGTGCCATCGGATTGAGTTGCTCCTGAATCGGAAGGGGCCGGTTTCTTCGCCCCCGGGTGTCGCTGCGACCCATTCTCGACCTTTCCTGGGGCGGTGGCGAGTCCTGCGCTTTGTCCCGCGGCGGCAGGCCACGAGAGCCCGGCAAGGCCGGTCGAGTTTGCCCTCCCCGGGGCCAGCGGGGGGGGCCTGCCCCCGCCCGGGTCGATAATCCGGAGCAGACATCGCCCGGCATTCATGAGATAAATAAGCAACGATGGTAGGATTGAGCCTAAGGCAATTTTTGCGGCCTCCAGCGAGTTTTTTTACCGTGAGCGGCCAGTTCTCCCCGCCGACGATCTCTCCAGAGTCCCTGGCGGCTGCCAGTCGGGCGCTGGAAGGGGCGGAGCCCCCGGAGATCATCCGCTGGGGGGTGGAGACATTCGGCGCCCGGCTGACGATGGCGACGGCCTTCGGCCCCGAGGGCTGCGCGATCATCCATTGGCTTGCGGAGATCGCCCCGAAGACGTTTGTCTTCAATCTCGAGACGGGCTACCAATTCCCCGAGACGCTCGAGCTCCGCGACCGGATCGCCCGGCGCTATGGAATCGAAGTCTCGCTCGAGCAGCCCGAGACCACCGTCGAGGAGTATGAAAAGCTCCATGGTGGCCCGCTTCATGGCCGCGACCCCGACCGCTGCTGCGCCGATCGGAAGATCGCCGTCGTTCGCCGTGTGCTCGCTCGCTTCGACGCCTGGATGAGTGGGATCCGCCGCGACCAGAGCCCCGACCGGGCGGCGGCTCCGATTGTCGGCTTCGACGCGAAGTTTGGCGTTGTGAAGATCTCGCCGCTGGCCAACTGGACGAAGGCCAAGATCTGGGATCTGATCGTCCGCGAAGACATCCCCTACAACCCGCTCCACGACCTCGGCTACGTGAGCATCGGCTGCGCTCCCTGCACCCGTCCGATCCAGCTCGGTGAAGACGAGCGGGCCGGGCGCTGGAGCGGCTCGGCAAAGACCGAGTGTGGCCTTCATTCCCGTTCCCACTGACGCCCCCATGCGCCTCTCCGCCAAAACCGAATACGCCGCGATCGCCGTGCTGGAGCTGGCGCGGAATTGGACGTCGGACGAGCCGGTGCGGATCCGGTCGATCGCCGCGGCGCATGGGGTACCCTCGCGGTTCCTCGTCCAGATCCTCCTCCAGCTCAAAGGGGCCGGGCTGGTGACGAGCACGCGTGGTGCGGCGGGGGGCTATCAGCTCGCCCGGCCGCCTGACGAGATCACGCTCGACGACGTCTTCCGGATCATCGAGGGGCCCGATGAGCTCGTGACAGCGGTGACGCAGGATCTGGCCGGGAAGTCGCGAACCGTGTCGGTGCTCCTCGACGCCTGGCGGATGGTGGCGGGCACCGAGACAGAGGCCCTCAAGTCGGTGAGCTTTGCCGACCTCGTCGAACGCTCGCGCTTGGCGACCGATCCGATGTATTACATCTGACGGCTTGCTTGGAGCGGTGGAAGCACTGCTCGGTCTTGCCGTGGCGTGGGGCTTCAGGCCTGCTGCTTGCTCCGCGGAGACTGCACCTCGCGAGGGTCAAACGTGACTCCGAGGTCGTTGTCGCGACAGTCGGGGCAGTAGGTGTCGTCGATCGGGCT
>JBAWVV010000505.1:0-3086 GCA_037147115.1 Planctomycetia bacterium
GGCCTCGCGACCCTCGTCGACTTCGACTGGAAGGTCGCGGTCGGCGGGGCGCTCGTAGGACGATCCGACGAGGAACGGCTTCGGCGGCTTCTCGGTGGCGGCGGGGGCCACGGCAGGGATGATCGCCCCCATCACCGCACCAAACGGGACATGGGAAAGGAGGTCCTTCTCGGGGTTCTCCCCGGCCAGGCCATCGGGGCCGGTGGTGAGCGGGGCCGTGGTCAGCTTGTAGTCGCCACTGACCTTGATCCGGATCGTGCGGTCTTTCCCCACCGGTCCCACCTCCTGCCATGACTTGCCGGCATCGAGGTCGAAATCGATCTCGCTGGCATCGAGGCTCTGGGCAGCGAGCAGTTCGAGCTTCATCTTGATCGGTTCGTTCTGCGGGTAGAGCTTCTGGAGCGCCTCGAGGATCGTGCGGGCCCGGTCGAAGGAGCCGGCATCCTCATACGACTTGATCAGTTGCTCGGTGTCCTTGAGGAACGAATCCTTCACCTTCTCCATTTTGGAGTCGAGCTTCTTGACCTCCGGGTTGGGCTTCGGCCGCCCTTTGGCGGTCGGCTGCGCGGCCGCTGTCCCTACGAACAAGGCCAGCAAGCACCAGCCGGCAGCGACGCCATGCCGCACGAGAAGAACTTGGAAGGACGAGCTACGACCGGCCATGATGATCCCCCTATACCCCGACCGGCTCACCCGGGCGGGCTGTCGGCCACCGTTCCCCCGGGACGACCAGCCGTCCCGCTTGCCCCGCGGAAGAAGTGCCCATGGACGCCGACCACGCATCGAGCCGCCCTGCCACAATCCGCCACCGCTTGAGGTGTTGTACCCCGTTCCTCGCGTTGGTTCTATTCCCGCGCTCTGGCCAGCGGCCCGAAGGCGGGTCACGGGGCCGATTCGGCTGCCGGCACCGGGGGGGCGAGCGGGAGGATTGCCGGGGGAATCATCGCGGGGATCGCCGACCCCTCCGCCGGCGTCTCAGCGACTGGCGATGGCCCGCTCGACTTGAGCAAGCGGAAGAACTCACTGTCGGTCGTGAGCACGAGCGTGGCGTCGCGGTCGAGGGTTTCGCGGTAGGTGTCGAGGGTCTTCACGAAGCGGTAGAAATCGGCGGCCCTGGGGCTCGATCCGTAGGCCGAGGCGGAGATCTCTGAGGCCTTCGCATCGGCCTCGCCCATGATCTCCTGGACCTTGAGATAGGCCTCCGATTCGATCTTCTGCAGATCCTTTTCCTTCTTCCCTTCGATCTTCGCCGCCTCGCCGGCCCCCTGCGAGCGGAACCGCTCGGCGATCTGCATCCGTTCCGACGACATCCGGTCGTAGATCTTCTCGATCACGCCAGACTTGTAATTGAGCCGCTTGATCCGGACGTCGAGGAGCTCGATCCCCCACAGCGTCACCTTCGGCTGCGCGGCAGCGAGGATCTCCTTCTCCAGGGCCCGCCTGCCGAACTGGATCGGCGGGAGCGAAGAGATCGACACGCCCGTCTCCTCGATCGTGTCGTCCTTCTCGGCGACCCGATCCTTGTCGGAGCGGACCACCTCGATGAGATCGTGGCGGGCGACGACGTTGCGCGTCTCGCTGCCGAGGATGTCGTCGAGCCGGGAGACGGCGCTGCGTTCGTCGCGGAGGCTCTGGAAATACTTGAGTGGGTCGGCGATCCGCCAGCGGGCGAAGGTGTCGACAACGATGAACAGCTTGTCGCGGGTCGTCATCTCGGTCGGCGGGCCGTCCCATTCGAGGATCCGCTTCTCGAAGCGGTTCACTGTCTGGATCATCGGCAGCTTGAAGTGGAGGCCGGCGCCGTTGGGGCCGTCGTGGGCGTTGATCGCCCTGCCGACCGGCCGGCCGAATTGCGTGACGATCACCTGCTCGGTCTGGTCGACGGTATAGGCGCCTCCGAGAAAGACCGCGCCAACCGCCAGCAGCGCGATCAGCCCCAGCGGCGAGACGACCAGTCCGGAGAGCCAACGGCCCACTTGGAAGAGCGGATGATTGATCGGGAGCGGGCTCATGGTGTGGTGTTCCCCGTCGAGGTGGCCTGGCGCCGGCGGGCCGGGAGTGGACGGGCCGGATCGGCTTCGGGCTGGCGGAGGTTCATCAGCGGGAGGAATTGCCGCGCGTCGGCGTCGAGGATGATTTTCCCTCCCAGCTGCGGGATCACGTCGGAGAGCGCCTCGAGGTAGAGCCGCTGCCGCGTTACCTCGGGGGCCTTCTCGTATTCGGCCAGTTGCTTGCGGAAGCGGGCGACGTCACCCTCTGCCTCGTTGACGCGCTTGAGGGCATAGCCCTCCGCCTCGCTCACCTTCCTCGTCGCCTCGCCGCTGGCCCGGGGAACGACCTTGTTGTATTCCCCGTTGGCTTGGTTGATCGTCTGCTCGCGCTCCTGCTGGGCGCGGTTGACCTCCTCGAAGGCCGATTGAACGCGGGCCGGTGGGTGGACACTCTTGAGTTGCACCTGCTGGACACGCATCCCCATCTCGAGCTCGCGGACGAGTTCGGTGAGCTTGAGAATAGATTCGTTCTCGATTCCTTGCCGACCGACAGTGAGCACTTCGTCGACGGTCCGGTCGCCGATCACCTCGCGCATCACGCTCTCGGAGAGGTCGCGGAGCGTCGGGCCCGGCTCGCGGTTGTTGAACAGCCACTGGGCCGGATCACTGATCTCGTATTGCACGACCCATTCGACGTGGGCGGCGTTGAGATCACCGGTCACCATGTCGCTCTCGCGGGTCTGCTCGCTCGACACCTGATCGGGGTTGCTGCCGCCGACGGTGCCGAAGCCAAACTCCATCTTCAGCTGCCGCTTCACCGGCACGATCGTCACCTTGTCGATTCCGAAGGGGAGCTTGAAGCGCAACCCCGGGTTGACCGTTGTGATCTCTTTACCGAAGCGCTGGACGACCCCGACGCTCTCCGGGCCGACGGTGTAAACCATCCCGAAGAGGCCGCTGACCAACCCAAAGAGGAGGACCGCGGCCAGCGGCGCCAGCCACGCGCCCGCCGCCGGGAGGCGTGGGAACGAGGGGGGCAGGCCGGAAGATTCGGGCGAACGAGCCATGCGGGGCGGTTTCCTGAGGAAGGGAATC
>JBAWVV010000506.1:0-3080 GCA_037147115.1 Planctomycetia bacterium
GTAGGAGATCGCCACGTCGAAGCGGAGGTCGTTGAGCGGCCCCTGGGAGTGAACCCAGCCCGGCGTTCCGATCCCCCGCAGGCCGCGGGCGAGCTCGGGCTCGAGGTTCGGTGGGCGCTCGTCATGAAGCTCAAGATCGGCGCCGGCTCCTTGCTCCCCGTAGCCGTAGTCGGCAAGCGGGGCGGGGAAGCCGGCTGGCGACCGGCCAGCCGAATCCCCCGCGCCGGAGCGTGATCCAAACAGCATCTCCTTGAGCCGGGTTCTCTTCGTGGCCTCGTCGCTGCAGAGCAGTTGGACAAAGATCCCCCCGGCAAACTGGTCGTGGCCAGCGGCGTTGGTCGAGGGCACCCATTCCATCCGGAGGATCAGGGTTTCCGGCGGAAGGGGGGAAGCGGTGTGGCGTTTGGGGCCGTCGGCGCGTAGATGCAACGTCTGCGAGCGCCAGTGGATCTGAAAGCCATCCCGCCAGAAGTGCGGCTCGCACTCGAAGTCGTTGGAATCGCCGAAAGAAGACCATGTCCGAGTGCGGCGCTCGTCGTCAGCCCCGAGAAACAAAAACGCGGGTAGCTCCCGGCGCATCGTCCGGGCGATCGTGGCCGCGATCTTCTGAAACGCACTCCGGCCGAGCAGCAGGCCGCGGCCGGAGGCATGGATCGTGAAGCTGTGGTTGACGAGGGGGCCGAGATTGGGCGGGGGATTTTCGGCACGCACCCACGCTTCCCAGAGCTTCCGGGCCAGCCTCCGATCGAGGAGCCCGAGCAATTCCGGATGAACCGCCAGGCCCCCATCCCCCTCCATCTCGACGACGATGTTGCAGGCATCGAACAGCCCCATGAGGAACTCCCAGTGCGCATCGACCTCCGGCTCCTTGTGGAACTCCTCCCGGAGCCGCTCGCGCTCGAAGACCTCCCGCGTGAGCCGGTGGATCGCTAGCCGGCGGGCGTCGTTGGCCAGCGCCTGCGGCACCACCTTGTAAACGAGCTCCACGCCCCACTGCTGATCGACGATCACCGCCGGCGGCCGATCGAGGCGGAACACCCGGCCACAGGCATGGAGATAGTCGGCCACGCCGCGGGCGATCTCCTCGGCCTGCCGCAGCGAACGGCTGGCCCTCGCGGGATCAAAGCCCGCCACCAGCTCCCGCCAGGCCGGGATCTCGAAGCGCTCCTCCGGGGCCGCGCTCTTGCCCCCCTGCTCCTGCCGGGCCGCGCGGATCCGGGCGTTGGAGGTGAGGATCTCGCTGCAGCGATGGGCCACGTCGGCATACAGCCGCGGCACCTGGATGCCGAGCTCATCGACGACGCCGGAGGTCGCTACCCTGAGCCACTCGACGATCTTATGCATCGGGCCCATCAGGACGGCGAAATCGGTCTGCCAGACATCCACCACTTTCAACTTTATCGATTCGCCGATCAGATCTTTGTAGCGCCCCGCCTGCTGCGCGAGATAGGTCTCGATGTCGACCTCCTCGCCAGCCCCGTTTTTCCGCGCGCCGGTGTAGACCACGAGGACGCGCGGGAGTGCCTCTTCCGCGCCCTCTCCAGAAGGACTCCGCAGCCCGCGCGCTTCCCACACATAGTCGAGCCAGTATTCCAGCTCCCGGTAGGCGTTCTCCCGGAGGAAGCGCTCCTCGCTCATCGCCATCGACGCCGGCACACCAGCCTCGATCTCCGCCGCCACACGGCGGGCGTGCTCGTCTTCGTGGGTCGTCACGATCACGAACACCGCCCCCTCCGAGGCGAACAGCCGATGGGTGTTGTGGTAGATCTCCTGACCACCGAAATCCCAGGCATGGATGGTGGTCGGGGCCGCTGCCGCGCCCTGCTGCGGCATCCGCCATTCGTCGAGGCGGATATTCACGGTCGACTGCTGCCCGTCTGTGGGGCAGGGATCGAGTGGCTCGTTTTTGTTGTCTCGCCGCCCCTGGGGGGCCATCTGCTGCCAGCGGAGCGCCTTCGACACCGTCGTCTTGCCACACCGGCCACTCCCCAGAAACAACACCTTCGCCATCCGCAGCTCGGCCCGATCTTTGGCCAGCGTCGTGAGGGTGCGAAACTGCCCGGCGACGTTGACGGCGGCCGTGGCGCTCGCCGCTTTGGCCCCGGCCGACGGGGCCCCCTCGCCGCGGTGGACGCGGCGGATATCGAGGCCGCGGAACGTCTTCATTCGACCGCAGCCGATCGCATAGAGCGTGCGGATCCCCGTCGGTCGCCCCTCTTCCTCGTCGACCGGCAGCTTTGGCATCGCCTCGATCTTGGCGCAGCGGCGGAGATCGAGATGGTGGAGCCAGGGATAGCGGTCGAGATCGGGGAGCGTCGACAGCCCGGTGCAACCCTCCAGAACGAGTTTTTTGAGCCGCCCCGGCGGAAAGCGCGGATCGCCGACCGGCTTCCAGCGGCGGGGGGGCGAGATGGCTTGTGCCGGGAGCGGCAGGTGCTCGAGCCAGGCGCAATCGACGAGCGTCAGTTCCTCGAGCTGCTTGGCCTGGGCGAGGAGCTGGGCGAGGGCTTGGGTGCCCTCATGATCGATCCCCTTACATCCGTCGAAGTGCACCCACCGCAGCCCCGGGGCCTGCCAGGCGGGAATCGACTCGAGCGCCTCGCAGCCTTCCAGATCGAGCGTTTCGAGGTTCGGGAGCTTAGCGCGCGGAAGCGTGTGGAGCTTCCGGCAGCGGCGGAGATCGAGGGAGACAAGCGACGACGGCAAGCCGTCGATCGCCTCGAGATCGGAGAGATTCCAAAGGATGAGATGGGTGAGGCTGGTGAAGCGGCTGAAGTCGAGCCGGGCATGGCCGCAGGATTGCTCGACGTCTCTGACGTGTCGGAACGAGCGGTCGAGCATGCCGAGGGCGAGGTACCTCGCCCGAGCAGGATCGGGGAGGGGCGGCGCGGCGGCCGCTGGGCTGCGCCCGGCGGCCGCCAAGAGCTTCTCCCAGTGGGCCGGACTTCCGCCCGCCGCCACAAAAAGATCGTCCTTAAGGACGCGCTCCCCCGCTCCAGGCTCACGGGCTCCGCCGCCTGCTGATTTTTTTCGGCTGCCGCACTGCGGACCAAGCAAACACGGAATCCCTGGAAGGAGTC
>JBAWVV010000507.1:0-3072 GCA_037147115.1 Planctomycetia bacterium
AGCCCCTGCTCCATGTCGCGGCGGGCCGAATCGTCCTTCAGTTTCTGCCGCTTGTCGTGGAGCTTCCGCCCCCGGCCGATCCCCATCAGGACTTTCACGCGGCCGTTGTTGAAGTACATCTTCAATGGCACGAGCGTCAGCCCCTTTTCAAACGCCTGCCCGGCAAATTTCCTGATCTCGCGCCGATGGAGGAGGAGCTTTCGCTGGCGCTTCGGTTTGTGGTTGAGCTGATTCGCCTTCTCGTATTCGGGGATGTCGCACCCGAGGAGCCAGGCTTCGTCCCCCTCGACCCGCCCGTAGGCCTCGTCGAGGGACATCCTGCCGGCACGGAGGCTCTTCACCTCGCTCCCCACCAGGGCGATGCCGCACTCGAGGGTGTCGATAATGTCGTACTCATGGCGCGCCTTGCGGTTCTCCGCCACGACCCGCTCGGCTGGCTTCTCGTCCTTCCCTCCCGCTTTGGCAGCCCCCTTGCTCCCTCCGGCTTTGCCGGCTGATTTCGACTTCCCGGCTCCAGGTTGCGTCGGTTTTGGGGCGGGCACGGCAACTCGAGCTCCGGATCGGCTTGGAACGGGGATGATCCCGACGGTTTTCCGGCCGGGGTGTCCCCAGGCTACACTGAAACACTCCATCCCGAACCTCCGGATTTTATCCTTCCATTATGCCTGAAGGCCGCCCCACCCCCGTGTCGGCAGCGCTCTGCCGGATGTGTCTGACCGTCGTCTTGCTCGTCGGCACGGGGCTTCTCCCCGTCCTGGCCGGAAACCTGACCGCGATCCGCGCCGAGGAGATTCCCGGATTCGTTGCCGGCGACGCCAAGCCGGACGTCGAAGGGCCGGTCGTCGAGGTGAGCGGCGGCTGGATGGTGCCATATGCCGAGACGATCCCCGGCAGCGACGTCACCTTCCGGATGATCCCGGTGCCCGGAGCGGCCTACCGGATGGGGAGTCCGGATGGGGAAGAGGGGCGGAGCGACGACGAAGGTCCTCAGTTTGAGGTCGCGATCGAGCCGTTTTGGATCGGCGTCCACGAGGTGACCTGGGGAGAATACAAAGGCTTCATGGCCGCCTGCGACCTCTTCAAGGCGGTCGAATCGGCGCGGATCCGTCCGACGGTCACCGCCACGAACCTTGCCGACGCCGTCACGGCTCCGTCAAACCTCTACGACCCGACGACGACGTTCACCCACGGCGAGGAGCCGGAACTGCCGGCGGCGACGATGACCCAGTATTCCGCCCGCCAATACACCAAGTGGGTCAGCCTCCTCACGGCCCGCTTCTACCGGCTCCCGAGCGAAGCGGAATGGGAATATGCCTGCCGCGCCGGCAGCCTCACCCCGTGGTCCTGCGGCAGTGATCCCGCCATGCTCGGCGACCATGCCTGGATCGCCGACAACTCCGACGAGACCACCCATCCGGTCGGCAGCAAGGCGCCCAATGCCTGGGGGATCCACGACATGCACGGCAATGTCGGGGAATGGGTCGTCGACCAACTCGTCGTCGGGGGATACACCCGCCAAGCGGCTCTTCCGCAACCGGTTTCTGAAGCCGACGCGATCCAGTGGCCGACGAAGCTCCAGCAGCGGGTCGTCCGCGGAGGCTCTTACTACGACGAGCCTGACCGCTGCCGTACGGCCGCCCGCCGTGGCTCCGAGGACGTGGCCTGGAAGGAAGTCGATCCGAACCTCCCCAAGAGCCCCTGGTGGTATACCGAGGATCCCGCTCTTGGGGTCGGGATGCGGCTGGTGCGCCCCTTCACGATGCCGGAGAAGGCGACCCAACTGAAGTGGTGGGAGCCCGATATCGAGAGCATCCGTCTCGATGCCCAAGACCGGCTCCTCCAAGGCCGCGGCGCCCGCGCCATCGTCGATCCGCAACTCCCCGCCGATGCCAAGTCGAAGGGGATCGTCAACTGAACAACCAAGCCAGGTAGGCGTTCCGCCTCCGCCGGCTGACCATCGAGTCCCTTCCCGACATGCACGTCGCGCCACCCGTTCCCCTCATGACGTATTCCCCATGACACGTTTCTCCGGCTGCCCCTTCCTGACCCCGAGCTTCCGGGCCATGCTTCCGCTCCTCGGTCTCCTCCTCTTCGCTGCCGGCGGGGCGCGGGGCGACCAGTGGCCCGATTGGCGCGGCCCAAACACCGACCGGCATGCGGCCGGCACAGGCTACGTCGATTCCTTCGACCCGGAGAAGGGGACCAACATCCTCTGGACAAGCGACGAGGCGGGGGGGATCTCGACGCCGGTGATCCTTGATGGCCGGCTCTACACGCTCGTTCGCCACAAGCCGGGCACGCCCGAAGAAGCGGAGAAGGTCGTCTGCCTCGATGCCGTGACCGGCGAGAAGATCTGGGAGAACGTCTTCAACGTCTACCTCTCCGACGTCCCATCGGAGCGTGTCGGCTGGTCGGCGGTGGTCGCCGATCCGGCGACGAAGACGATCTTCGTCCATGGTGTCTGCGGCGCCTTCTCGGCGATCGATGCCGTCACCGGCAAGACGAAGTGGAACCGCTCCCTCCATGAGGAGTTCGGCTTTCTCTCCACCTACGGCGGTCGCACAAATATCCCCGTGGTGTTCGAAGACCTCGTCATCGCCAGCGCCGTCGTCACCGGCTGGGGCGACACGGCCCGCCCCGCCCACCGCTTCCTCGGGCTCGACGCGAAGACCGGCGAGGTGCGGTGGATGAACGGCACCAAGGAGCTTCCGGAAGACACCACCTACTCCACCCCGTCGATTGCCGATTTCGGCGGCCAAGCGGCGCTCGTCTTCGGCTCGAGCGACGGGAGCGTCTGGAACTTCCATCCGCGCACCGGCAAAGCCGTCTGGAACTTCAAGCTCTCCCGCCGCGGCCTCAACGTGCCGCCGCTCGTCGAGGGCACGACGATCTACATGTCGCAGGCCGAGGAGAATCTCGACAACACGACGATGGGTTCGGTAACGGCCTTCGACGGCACGGCCGTTCCGCCCGCGGCGCCCGCCGCGGCGGCTCCCCCGGCGGCGGGCGCCCCCCCGGGGCCTCCGGCCGGTCCCCCCGCTCCCAACACCGACATCACGGCCGCGGCCGTGA
>JBAWVV010000508.1:0-3071 GCA_037147115.1 Planctomycetia bacterium
ATCGAAAACTGAGTCTAAAGTGTGATTTATGTGGGTGAGCGTGTCGTCAGCAGTACTGCCGTTTTCGAGCAGCACGACTGCATCTGCGTTTGTGTCTTTGATCAGCGACGAGACTTGCGTGACTAGTGGCTTGTTGTTCACGTTCCAGAAAAGAATGCGAACAAGGCGTTCTCCCTTCGCGAGCGTAGCGTCGTCAGGCGATGTCATGAAACGTTGTTGCTGTTCGTAGGCATGGACTTGGCTGAAAGCATCGCGGTGATGAAAGTCTTGCTGTAAAGTTTGGAACGCCGGTACTGAGAATGTCAGATAGCGTAAATTGCACTCTCACCCCACCCCCAACGCCTTGAACACCGCGTCGGTGGCGTCTGCATAGAACCCCGTCTGGAACTTAGCGAAGAGCTCTCCCGGGATCGTCGGGATGTCCTTCACGCTCGCCATCGGCAGCAGAATCCGCTTGGCCCCGGCGTCCAGGGCCACCTGGAGGGATTCCGCCAGGTTCTCGACCGGCACGAGATTGCCCCCCAGGCTCATGCTCCCGAGGACCACCATCTGGGGCTGGATCGGCTTGTTGAGAGCCCCCGAGCAGAGCGCCACGAAGCTTGCGAGCGTCATAGCCTGCGTCGGGCCGGTGTTGTGCAGCTCGACGATGTGGAGGTGGTAGTCGTGCTCGCCGGCCTTGACCGAGGCACTGACGTGCTGGGAGTTGGCCTTGAAGTAGTCGAAGCCAACCTTGATCGCTTCCTTTGACGCCGAACTCGACCCGACGCCGCTCATCTTCAGGGCCCCGTTGCCAGCCGTGATCTGCGACTCGATGCGGTAGAGCCCCAGATGCCCGCTCGAGCCGGCGGCGACGGTGTGCATCGTGCCCGGATTGAGCGGGCCGTCGGGGATGAGCGTGCCGCCCCCCTGCTCGGGCACGCTGATGTACCGCTCTTCGCCAGTTTCGGCGTCCATGTAGCTGAAGTGGACGTCGAAAAACTCCATTCCGCCGATCTTCTTGAGCTGCTCCTTCACCCGGCGGCGGGTCTCCAGGGCGTATTCCAGGCAGCGACGGACGGCCTCCTTGTCGTACTGCTCATCGGGATAGAGGAGCTTGAGGAGCCCCGAGACCGTGCGGCGGACGGCGATCGTGTCTCGCTGGTTCAGGTCTCGCCCCAGCTTGAAATACTTGGTGATGGCATCGCCAAAGCTCCGTTTCCGCATCTCCCGAACCCACTCGGCCAGGTAGTCGGTGATCAGGCCGTAGCGGTTGGTGAAAAACTCCGGCCGCATCTTGGGGATCTCCCAGCCCGGGATGTAGGCGTGGAAGCGGTCGAAGAACGCCGAGTCGATCATGGTTTCGGGGAATGCAGCCAGGAGGTGGCTCGTCTTGATCAGCCCCTCCACCGTCTGGCCTTCCTTGAAGTTGCCCACGAACACCATCGAGGCAGAGGCCGAGATCGAATCCCGCCCCCGGGCGAAGCTCCCCGAAGCCATGTAGTCCTTCATGATCTGGACGCCGTTGGGATCCTTGAGGTTAATCCCGGCGACCTCATCGAAGGCCACGACGTCCCACAGCCCCACGAGCCCAATCTTGCCGGTGGAGAGATTCACGAACAGGTTGGCCACCGTGGTTTGGCCCCCCGACATCAGGATCGTGTAGGGGCTCGTCTCCTTGTAGATGTAGCTCTTGCCCGTCCCCTTCGGCCCGAGTTCGCAGACGTTGTAGTTGTTCTCGACCAGCGGAATCATGCGGCAGAGCATGTGCCACTTCACCCGCTCCTCAAAGCGGGTCGGCTCGTAGCCGCACGAGCGGAGCAGGACGTCGATCCACTGGGATTCGGTGAACTCCTTGCGGGAGGCAAACAGCTCCTCCATGTCCATCCCCGGCATCTGGATCGGCTTCACGTCCTCGACGATGAAGGCGGAGCCCTTCTTCCCCTCTTCGTGGAAGTATTGAATCGTGACGATGCACCAAATGCCCCCCACGAGGAGCTTCTCGAACTTCTTCGCGAACTGGCTGCTGATCTCGGCGTCTTTCACGCCCAGATTCGTGAGATTCGCTTCGTAGACGTCCCGCTTGTCGTTCAGCGACACGGTCACCTTGTCGATGATCTTGTAGCTGCCGCGTTCGCGGACCAGCGAGCGGATCTTCTGGTTTTCGTCGGGGCGGACGAAGTTCTCTGCCAGGATCTTTTTGACCGTCTGCAGCCCCTCCTGAATCATCACGTCGTCGCCGGATGAGCAGTGGGAGCCGAGGAGGTATTCCAGGACAAAGACGGGGACATTGGCCCCTTCCTTGACGAGCTTGGTCAGGTCCTTGCGGACGACCTTCCCGGCAAAGTGGCGAATGAGGAGCTCGTCCAGCCCGGTATCGACTGTGCTTTCAGAAGTCATCGCTAAAAGTCCTGTCTATGGTCACTTCCATACTCGACTGCTCGATGTCGGTCTCGCTGTCCCGAAGCACGAGCCGATACTTGGTGCGTTTGTCGAACGTGCGGTCTTCGAGGGTGAGAATGACGGCCTTCGTCCTCTCGTCGATGCTCTGGGAATCGCTGTCGAAGGTGACGGTGCCGATGTTGGTGACCGGCGTGCTCCCCTCGTAGACCGCCACCTTGAGCGTGATCGGCTTCACCCGGTCTGTCACCGGCTCCGTCTGGAGGAGCGTGAACCGATACCGGGGCGTGGTGATCTTGTGAACGACCCCGAGGATCTGCACGTCCACCTTCTTCGTGGCGGTGTCCTGCTTGCCCTTCCCCTTGAGCTGCCGGATCGTCACGACCGGCACCACGATCTCCTGGGGCATCGCCCCGCCGTGGACGAATCTCGCCCCGCCCTCGGCAAAGCGCTGGAAAAGCTCATGGTCGTGGGCCAAGAGCGCCTCGTCATACAGGCCGAAGCGCGCGTGCAGCTCCGTGCGGTAGAGCTTGGCCACGCCCACGTTGGCCCATTTCATTTTAACAGTGAGGGAGCTGCCTTGCCCGACTGACTTTTCGGGGGTGTTTTCCCGCAAAACAAACCGGTAGCCAGCCATGCGCGCAAGCTTCTCGAGCTGCGGCATGGCCTCGGCCGGAACGCGGCAAATGTTGTCG
>JBAWVV010000509.1:0-3063 GCA_037147115.1 Planctomycetia bacterium
CGGCGGGATCTACGACGTCGACACCGGACGAGTCGCGTTCCTCGACAAATAGAAAATCTCAGGGCTCTCACTGTCCGTGGAAAAAGTCATCCCTGACCTTTTTCCACTCGGCCGACCGCAGGAAACGCCGAGGGTTTCCTGGGTCGACCACCGCCGCATCCGGCGGCGGGTACTTTATCCACAGCCTGCTAAGCCGCAACGGTCGCTCAGGCGGGTTTCACAGAGGAAGCCATGCTTCAGCCAACTCTGTTCGCCTTCTTCCTTGATAATACGCCGAATACTATGACTAAGATTGTTTTGCTTCAGCATTGACTCTGCCGTCATGCGTTGGATAATTTGGTGGGTTGACCCGACGGCCCGGGCCTCTATCTCTATGAACTGCTTCCGTTCCATCCTTGTGGCTGTCTTGCTGGCCGCGTCACCTTGGACCAGTTGGTCCGGTTGGACCGCCACAGCCACCGCTGCTGAGGCCAATCCGTCGCCCGTGAGCTACCACCGGCAGATCCGCCCGATCCTGCAGGCCAACTGTCAGGGCTGCCATCAGCCAGCCAAGCAGGAGGGCGGCTACGTCATGACAGAGGTCGCCCTGATGAAGTCGGCAGGCGACTCCGGATCAGTGGGCATCGCGCCGGGTAAGCCCGACGAGAGCCATCTGATCGTGCAGATCACACCCGATGCCAGCGGCCAAGCGGAGATGCCGAAGTCCGGCAAGCCGTTGGTGGCGGCCGAACTCGCGCTGGTGCGTCGATGGATCGCCGAAGGCGCACACGACGACACGCCGGCCAGCGCCGGCCAACGGATCGACAAGGATCATCCCCCCGTCTATTCGCGGCCGCCAGTGATCACGTCGCTCGACTTCTCGCCCGATGGAAAACTGCTGGCCGTGTCGGGCTTCCACGAGGTGCTGCTGTTTGATGTTGCGGATGGAACGGTGCCGCGGGCGCCGATCAGCCGGTTGGTCGGGCTGGCCGAGCGGGTAGAGCGGGTGCGATTTTCGCCCGACGGCACGAAGCTGGCTGTCACAGGCGGCAGCCCTGCGCGGATGGGCGAGGTGCAGATATGGAACGTGGCCGACGGCACGCTGCTGCGGTCGGTGCCTGTCACGTTCGACACCCTCTACGGCGGGTCGTGGTCGCCGGACGGCACGTTGATCGCCTTCGGCTGTTCCGACAACACCCTGCGGGCGATCAAGGCCGAGACCGGCGAACAGGTGCTCTACCAGGGCGCCCATGAAGACTGGGTGCTCGACACGGTTTTCGGTCCCAAGGGGGATCACGTGATCTCCGTGGGCCGCGACATGACCGTCAAGCTCACGGAACTGGCCACACAGCGGTTCGTCGACAACATCACGTCGATCACGCCGGGAGCCCTTCGCGGCGGCCTGACAGCCGTCGACCGCCACCCGAGCCTCGACCACGTTGTCGTCGCCGGCTCCGACGGGATGCCGCGGGTCTACCGCATCCACCGCCACTCCGCCCGCGTCATCGGTGACGATGCCAACCTGATCTTTCCGCTCTTTCCAGTGACGGGGCGGGTGTTCAACGTGCGGTTCTCGCCGGACGGACAGCGGATCGCGGCGGTGGGATCGCTCGACGGCAAGGGCGAACTGGTCGTCTGCGGCTACGGGCTCACACAGGACGTTCCGAAAAACATCCTCGACATCATGGCGAAGGTGCCGGGCGAGTCACGCAGCAAAGGATCTCAGCGGTCCGAGGACGAGTGGAAAACATTCGATGCGTTCCGCGAGGGTGCTACGAAGCTGATCTCCCGCGTCGATCTTCCCACTACGCCTGCGTATGCCGTGGCATTCCACCCCACCAGTAGCGCCGTGGCCGTGGGCGGCGGCGACGGCATCGTGCGGTTCTTCGACGGCTCTACCGGTGCGGCCGGCATCAGCTTTCCCGCCGCACAGGTCGACGCCGCCGCCGTGGCGCGAGCGTCCCTGCCCCTGCCGTGGCCCACCGAGCCGTCGGTCGAACCGGAGCCTGTCTCGCCCGCCGGGGTCGTCTCCTTTATCGTCGAGCCGGTGGCCGTCTCGCTGACAGGCCCCTTCGCCTCCACGCAACTGGTGATCACTGGCCAGCTCGTCGACGGCCGCACGGTCGACCTCACCCGCAGCGTGCGGATCGAACCCGTGGCCGGCACTGCAAAGCCGATGGTCTCGGTGGGGCCCGGCGGTCTCCTCCGCCCGTTAGCCGATGGCCAGGGCGCAGTTCGCATCGTTCATGGAGCCGGGTCGGCGCAGGTCTTCCGCGATCTGCCTGTCAGCGTGGTCGGCACCGGCAACCTGCCCGACATCGACTTCATCCGCGACGTCAGTCCGGTGCTCGCAAAGCTCGGCTGCAATCAGGGCACCTGCCACGGTGCCGCCAAGGGCAAGAACGGCTTCAAGCTGTCGCTGCGTGGCTACGATCCCATCTTCGACGTGCGGGCCTTTACCGACGACCATGCCAGCCGTCGGGTGAATCTCGCCAGCCCCGACGACAGCCTGATGCTTCTCAAGGCATCGGCCACGGCTCCTCACGCCGGAGGCCTGCTCGCAAAGGTTGAGGAGCCCACCTACCAGCTCGTGCGTCGCTGGATCGAGCAGGGGGCCAGGCTCAATCCCCAGACGCCACGCATCAAGGGCATCAAGGTCTTTCCTGCTGCGGCCGAGATCGACGTTGCCGGCCGCCGACAACAGTTCCGTGTTGTCGCCGAGTATGCCGACGGCACCACGCGGGACGTCACCCGCGAGTCCTTCTTGGAAAGCGGCAACCCGGAGGTTGCCACCACGGATCGCTCTGGCCTAGTGACGGCCGTCAGGCGGGGCGAGGCCCCGATCCTTGCCCGCTACGAGGGCGCCTATGTGGCGGTCCCGCTCACCGTCATGGGCGACCGCTCCGGCTTCGCATGGACGCCTCCGGAATCGTGGAGCCCGCTCGACGACCTCGTGGCAGCCAAGTGGAAGGCCATGAAGATCCAGCCGGCGCCGCTCTGCTCCGACACCGAGTTTCTCAGGCGGGCAACGCTCGATCTCACCGGTCTGCCCCCGGCGGCGGCGGACGTGCGGGCCTTTATGGC
>JBAWVV010000510.1:0-3060 GCA_037147115.1 Planctomycetia bacterium
CGCCTCGTCTATGAGGACGAGGTCGCAGTGACCGATTTCCACTGCACGGCGATGCACCGACTGGATGCCGGCGAAGAGAATGCGGGCATCCGCCTCGCGCCTGCCCAGACCGGCGGAGTAGACACCCGCCGGCGCCTCGGGCCAGAGGCCCAGCATCTCCGCATGGTTCTGGGCGATCAGCTCCCGGACATGGGTGACGATCAGGATCCGCTGGTCCGGCCAGACGCGAAGCACGCCCTCGATGAACGCGGCCATGACCAGGCTTTTGCCCCCGGCGGTCGGAATGACGATCAGGGGGTTCCCCTTGTTACTTTCGAAGTAACGGTAGATCCCGGCGATGGCGTTGGCCTGGTAGGGACGAAGCGTCAGCATGAGGCCACCCCTGCTTCCCGGGCATCGTTGATCCAGGTCGAGCCGTCCTTCACGCGGTAGGTGACGAAGTCCTCGCCCGCCTCTGTGATGGTGCCGGGGACGAGATCGGGAATGAACAGATGCCTCGCGCAGGCGCTGCTGTGTAGGGCGGTGACAAAGTAGGCCACTGGAGCGTCGGCGTGTTGCTGGTGCGGGCGGAGCAAAATCCGTCCAGTGGTTAGGTTGATCCCTTTGGGGGTTGGCCGGGGATGTTTGCCGTGGAAGTTTATGCCGCTGTCCGGCAGTTTGTGTTTGTGGAGGGCAACAGCCGCCGGGAAGCCGCCCGGGTGTTTGGGCTGAGCCGCGAGACGGTTTCGAAGATGTGCCGGTTTTCGCTGCCGCCGGGCTACACGCGCACGAAGGTTGTGGAAAAGCCGAAGCTTGGTCGGCTGCTGGCGGTGATCGATGCAATCCTTGAAACGGACAAGACGGCGCCGGTGAAGCAGCGCCATACGGCGAAGCGGATCTTCGAACGGCTGCATGATGAACACGGGTTCGGCGGCGGCTATACGGTGGTGAAGGACTATGTGCGGATTGCGCGGTTGCGAGGCCGCGAGACATTCGTGCCGCTTTTGCACCCGCCCGGCCATGCACAGGCGGATTTTGGCGAAGCGGTTGGTGTGATTGGCGGGATACGCCGGAAGATCCACTTTTTCTGCCTGGACCTGCCGCAGTCGGATGCCTGCTTTGTGAAGGCCTATCCGGCCGAGACGACGGAAGCCTTCCTGGATGGCCACGTATCGGCTTTTGCCTTCTTCGGTGGGGTGCCGCTGTCGGTGCTCTATGACAACCTCAAGATTGCCGTGGCGAAGATCTGCGGGGATGGCAAGCGGGAGCGGACGCGGGCTTTCACGGAACTGGTGAGCCACTATCTGTTCAGGGACCGGTTTGGCCGACCGGGCAAGGGCAACGACAAAGGCAAGGTCGAGGGCCTGGTGAAGTATGCGCGGGCGAACTTCATGACGCCGATACCGCAGGCGGCGAGCTTCGACGATCTGAATGCCATGCTGGCGGAACGATGCCTGACGCGACAGACGGAAAGAGCCGGCCGCCATGCCGCGACGATCGGCGAGCGGCTTGCCGCTGACCTTGAAGTCCTGCGTGACCTGCCGGCGGTGCCGCTGGAGCCCTGCGAGAAGCGGGCAGCGCGGGTCTCGTCGATGGCCCTGGTGCGCTATCGCGGCAATGACTACTCGGTTCCAACCGCTTACGGCTTCCAGGGCGTTGTGGTGAAGGGGTTCGTCGACCGGGTGGTGATCTTGTGCGGCGGCGTGGAGATTGCCCGCCATGACCGCTCTTATGGTTCTGGCGTCTTTGTTCCCAACCCGTTGCATTATCTGGCACTGATCGAGATGAAGCCAAACGCGCTTGATCAGGCGGCAGCCCTGCAGGACTGGAACCTGCCCGAGGCCTTCCAGCACCTGCGCAATCTCCTGGAAGCCCGGATGGGTAATCGCGGCAAGCGCGAGTTCATCCAGGTGTTGCGGCTGATGGAGGCGATCCCGATGGCGATCGTGGCCTGGGCCGTCACCGAGGCTATCCGGCTCGGGGCGGTCGGCTTCGACGCGGTCAAGCAGATCGCGCTCGCCCGTGTCGAGTGCCGCCCGGCACGGCTCGATCTCAGCGCCTATCCGCATCTGCCGAAGGCGCAGGTGAAGACGACGTCGGCAGCCGATTATGCCGTCCTTGTCACCGGGGCTGCGTCATGACTGGCAAATCAACAGCCGATGCGATGCCCACGGGAACGACGAGTGGCACGCCGCAGGTGCTGCTCGGCCATCACCTCAAGCAGCTGAAGCTGCCGACCGTCTTAAGGGAATACGACAAGGTTGCCCGCGAGTGCGCCCGCGACGGTGTCGATCATCCCCGCTATCTGTTGCGCCTGGTCGAGCTGGAATTGATCGACCGGGAGCGCCGCGTGGTCGAGCGGCGCATCCGGCAGGCCAGGTTCCCCGCCGTGAAGAGCCTCGATACCTTCGACTTCCCCGCCATCGCTAGCCTCAACAAGATGCTGGTGCTGGAACTGGCACGCTGCGAGTTCATCCTGCGCCGGGAGAACGTCATTGCCCTTGGCAACTCCGGCACTGGCAAGACCCATGTCGCGCTGGCTCTTGGCCTTGCCGCTTGCCAGAAGGGATTGCCTGTCGCCTTCACCACCGCGGCGGCCCTTGTGCATCAACTCATGGAAGCCCGCGACGAAAGACGCTTGCTGAAGCTACAGCGTGACCTGCAGGCGGTAAAACTGCTGATCATCGACGAACTGGGTTACGTGCCATTATCGCCGACCGGAGCGGAGTTGTTGTTCGAGGTGTTCTCACAGCGTTATGAGCGCGGCTCGACCATCGTCACCTCCAACCTGCCATTCGAAGACTGGACATCGGTTCTCGGCTCCGAGCGGCTCACCGGCGCACTGCTCGACCGGCTGACCCACCATGTTCACATCCTGACCATGAACGGCGACAGTTACCGTCTCAGACAATCCGTCGGGCGCCGCCGCCTTCCCGCCTCGCCTGCGGCGGCAGAGCAAAACCATGCCGACACCGAAACCGTCGACCCCGACACTGGTGAGATCATCGACGCCTGATCCAATCCAAGTCGCCGCCGGCATGACAAAGGGCCCGATCGGGCCCTTTGTCATGCCGGCGGCGA